>NZ_DAWEMK010000093.1:0-4625 GCF_052362415.1 Paratractidigestivibacter sp.
ACGGCCTCGTCGGGCTCGAGGCGTGGAGCCGCAGCTTCGACCGCGCGAGCCTGCGCTTCGACGACGCGGACGAGGACACCCTGCGCGACCTTGACTTCGCGCTTCTCCGCGGCCAGACCACCGCGATCATCGGCAACACCGGCTCCGGCAAGTCAACCGTCGCGAAGCTCCTGCTGCGCTTCCTCGACGCGACCTCCGGCGCGGTCGAGTTCGGCGGCGCTGACGTGCGCGACGTCCCGCAGGAGCTTCTCCGCTCCCGCATCGCGTACGTGCCCCAGAAGGCCTGGCTCTTCTCCGGCACGATCGCCGACAACCTCCGCTACGGGGACGCTGTCGCCGACGACGCGCGACTCTGGCATGCCGTCGACGTCGCCCAGGGCGCCTTCGTCCACGAGCTGCCCTACGGCCTCGCCTCGCGCGTGGCGCAGGGCGGCACGAACTTCAGCGGCGGCCAGCGCCAGCGCCTGGCCATCGCCCGCGCGCTCGTGCGCCGCGCCGACCTCTATATTTTCGATGACTCCTTCAGCGCCCTCGACTACAAGACGGACGCCGCCCTTCGCCACGCGCTCGCGACGGAGCTCGCCGACGCCGCGGTTCTCGTCATCGCGCAGCGCGTGAGCACGATCCGCGACGCCGACCAGATCGTGGTCCTGGACGAGGGCCGCGTCGTGGGCCTGGGCACGCACGACGAGCTCAGGCGAACATGCCCGGTCTATGCCGAGATCTGCGAGTCCCAAGAGAGGGGAGGTGCCCAGGATGACTAACGACAATACGGACAACGAGAAGAACAACCCGCAGGTGGGCGCCGAGGACGTCCCGACCGACGCCATGGGCACCGCGCGGCGCCTGTGGGCGAGCGTCGGCCCCGAGCGCTGGCGCCTCGTCGTGGCGGCGGCGTGCTCGGTGGGCAACGTCGTCCTGACCCTTGCCGCCATCAGCTACTCGGCGGGTCTCGTCGATCTGCTGTGGCGAAACATCCAGGCCGCCTGGGCCTCGGGCGGCGACTACGTGACCGCCTTCGGCAACGGCGGGCGCGAGATCCTCACCTACCTCGGCATCTGGACCTCTGCGTGGTTCTTCTACACCATCGCCTCGCTCGTCATGGCGAGCTTCGCCGAGCGCCTGAACCTCGGGCTGCGGCGGCAGATCTCGGCCAAGGTCGGGCGCCTGCCGCTGTCGTACTTCGACGCGCACCAGCCCGGAGACGTCATCAGCCGCGCTACGAACGACCTCGACAAGGTCTCCGAGGTGCTGCAGCGCGGCGTGCTGCAGCTCATATCGAGCTCGGTCGCGCTCGTGGGCTCGGTCGCGATGATGCTCACGTGCAGCCCCGCGCTCGGCGGGGTCTTCCTGCTCTTCGCGCTGGCGTCGCTCGCGGTCACGCGCCTTTTGACCGCGCGCACGATTCGGCTCGCCGCTCGTAGGCAGGCCGTGCTCGGGCGCCTCACCGAGGTCGTCGAGGAGGCGTACTCCGGCCGCACCGTCATCAAGGCCTTCGGGCGCGACGAGGCGTCCGCCGCCGAGGTCGCCGCCGTTTCCGCCGAGCTCGCCGACGCGAGCGCGGAGGTCGACTTCATCACCGAGTTCGCGAGCCCCGCCATCCGCTTCGTCACGCGCTTGGCGCAGGTGTGCTGCGGCGTCCTCGCGGGCATGATGGTGCTCGCGGGCACGCTCACCGTGGGCACCTTCCAGGCGTTCTTCCAGTTCGTGACGAACGCGACCGAGCCGCTCACGCAGCTCTCGATGACGGTGAACATGCTCCAGGGCGCGCTCGCCGCGGCCGAGCGGGTCTTCTCGCTGCTCGATGAGCCAGAGGTCGTGCCCGACCCCGAGGCGCCGGCCGCGCTGCCCGAGCCCGTCCGCGGAAGGGTCGCCTTCGAGCACGTGAGCTTCGGCTACGTCCCGGGCAAGCCCCTGATGCGCGACGTCGACCTCGTGGCGGAGCCCGGCCAGAAGGTCGCCATCGTGGGCGCCACCGGCGCGGGCAAGACGACCTTGATCAACCTGCTCATGCGCTTCTACGAGGTGGACGGCGGGCGCATCACGCTCGACGGGGTGGACACGCGCGACCTCCCGCGCGCCGAGCTCCGCCGGCAGTTCGGCATGGTGCTGCAGGACGCCTGGCTCTTTGAGGGGACGATCGCGGAGAACATCGCCTACGGCAAGCCCGGGGCCACGCGCGAGGAGGTCGAGGCCGCGGCGAGGGCGGCGCACGTGGATTTCTTTGTCCGGACGCTGCCCGACGGCTACGACACGATGCTCGCCAACGACGCCGAGGCCGTGAGCCAGGGCCAGCGCCAGCTGATCACCATCGCGCGCGCCATGCTCTGCGACCCCGCGATCCTCATCCTCGACGAGGCGACCTCGAGCGTGGATACCCGCACCGAGCAGTACATCGTCCGCGCGATGGAGGCCATCATGGAGGACCGCACGAGCTTCGTCATCGCGCACAGGCTCTCGACCGTCGTGGACGCCGACCTCATCCTCGTGATGGACCATGGCGACATCATCGAGCAGGGCTCGCACGCCGAGCTCCTCGCCGCCGGCGGCGCGTACGCCGAGCTCTACCGCTCTCAGTTCGCGTAATGACGAAAAGGGACGGTCCCTTCTCGCCATCCGGATGTTGCGCAACAACGCGCGGACGGGCAACACTATGGTGGAGCCTGTCAAAAGCCTGAAGAGAGGTCCTGAACATGATTTGCCCCAGCTGCGGACACGAGATCGACGACGACGCCGCGTTCTGCACGGAGTGCGGCGCGCGCATCGATCAGCCTGCCGCGCCCGAACCTGACGAGCCCGCGCCCGCAAAGAAGAGGCCCCTTTCGGTCGCGCAGAAGGCGGCCATCGCTGGGCTCGTCGTCGCGCTGCTCGCGGGCGGCGGGGGAGCAGGGTACTACTTCGGCGCCTACGTCCCCGGCCAGCGCCGCGCCGCCGCGCAGAAGCTCGCCGACGAGCGGGCGCACGTGAACGTGCGCGTGAAGATCGCCGTCTCGGCCGACGGCTGGGACACCGCGACGGGGGCATCCAGGCTCCCGGTCCACGTCACGGGGACGAGCGCCGACGGGGACGTCGACGAGGTGCAGTACGTCGCGTCCGACGGCACGGGGATCGTGCTCATCCCGGGCACCTACGACATCGTCGTCGCGGCCTCGCCCATCGCCGCGGACGGCTCGCTCTTCGACGTGCCCTCGCAGCGGGCGTCGCTCACCGTCGGCGCGGACACCGACGTCGACCCCGACTCGCCTGACGTCCCGGCGACGCCGGACGAGGTCGCGCCGCTGCCCGACACCGACTACGACTCCACGGGCGACGTCGCGGTCACGCTCACGCCCGCGGACATGACCACCGTGACCGACGACCAGATCGCCGAGGCGAAGCGCTACGCCTCACAGGATCCCCAGGCCGCCGCGGGCTCCGCCGATCAGCTCGCCTCGTCGGCAACGGCCAAGCGAGACGACGCCGTGGCCCAAAAGAAGGCCGCCGAGGAAGAGGCCGCGAGGAAGAAGGCCGCCGAGGAAGCCGCAGCAAAGAAGCAGCAGGCGATGGGCGACCTGGTCAGCCGCGCGCTTTCGACCAATTACGACGACGGGACGAGGTCGGACGGCATCGATTCCACGAGCTTCAAGTTCGACCGCAAGCAAACAAGCAACGGCGCCGGCCCGTTCCTCGACCATCGGGACGGTTTCTGGACCGTCAAGATCTACTCGGGAGACGAGGCGACGTCGCGCGCGGTCGCGCTGTACGCCTTCAAGCAGGGGGTCGGCTCTTCTCTTCTCCACAAGGAGAACTGGCCCAGCATCGATGCCGACGGCCAGGGCATCGCTGTCGTGGGCATCTACGGCAGCAAGGACGAGGCCGCAGCCGGCACCAAGGAGCTCGAGGCCGCCGGGATCCCCTACGACAAGGTGATCTTCACCGGGCCGCGCAGCGGCACCTCCGGAAGAGTGTAGGCGCCGACCGCGGCAAAAGCGCGAACCCCGCGGTGACGAGCATGGGGCGGGCGCGGATGCTCCGATGTGCCACGGGGCACCCGCGCCCGCCTCAGAATGACGAAAAGGGACTGTCCCTTTTCGTCATTTTTACAGGCAGAAGCCGGGGATGACGTAGGTCGGCTCGTCGGGCGCGTCGCCGGGAGCGCCGCCTCCGAAGGCGTCGCCGTCGGCCTTGACGCGATTGAAGACGGTCGAGTCCTCACCGATGGACCCGTCGGCCGAGGGGGTTCGCTCCCACCAGCAGATTGGGCGGCCGTCCTTGTAGCGGACGATCTTCTCGTTCGTGGTGAGGCCGGAGATCGAGAGCTCGCCGAAGAGCTGGTACTGGGCGCCCTCGTTGCTGTAGAGGCTGCTCAGGTACGCGTACTCCTTCGAGAACGTCTCGGGCCCCTGCGCGCCGCAGAGCTCGGACATCGACGGCAGCCAGTACGCGTCGTCGGTTTGCGTGAGGCTGAAGGGGGCGTCCTTGCTGACGGCGCCCATGTTGTTCGTGGTCTTGCTCACGGCCCTCACGTGCCGGGCGAGCTCGGCGGGAAGAAGCCCGGGCAGCTCGTCGGCCATCCACTTGCGCAGCGACGACTGCTCTCAGCCGCCGGTCGCCGGCGCGTCGTTCATCGGCCGCATCGCCATCGG
>NZ_DAWEMK010000093.1:4635-5437 GCF_052362415.1 Paratractidigestivibacter sp.
GAGGAGCGAGATCCCCGCCTTGCCCGCGCCGTCGGCGCGCACATCGGCGCGGAAGCCGACGATCTGGGCCTCGGCGGGGGTGCCGTCCGTCAGCTCGAAGCGCTTTACGTTTTCGGCGGTGACCTTCCCGTCCGCATCGGCGAGCCCGGCCTCGACGACGATTCGCAACCCCTCCTCGTCGGAGCCCGCGGCGGCGATCTTGTCCGCGACCTCGGCGAGCTCGTCCCAGCTGTAGTCGTCCAGGGCCCTGGGGCGCGTCAGGCCGAAGCAGTGCGTGCGCCACGCGGCGTAGCCGACGCCGGCGAGCGCGACGGCGCCCACGCCGGCGAGCAGCGCCCGGCGGCTGAGGACGATGTTGCCCTTGGCCTGCGGCTCGTTCGCATGAGCGACTCCTGGCGCGCCGGCGCCGCCTGCGCTGGCCGCGGCGCTGACCGCGCCCGCCGGCCGCCCTGCGCCCGCGACGCCCGCGGCCGGCTTCCCCTCCATCGAGAGATGCGTCCCCTTGGCCACTGCCCTCGCGAACTCGCTCGGCTCCGGCGCGCGGTCCGGCTCGTACTTCTCGCCCCGGCGCCAGGCGTGCAGGCGCCCGAGCAGCTCGGCCGCGTCCTCGCGCTCCTCCTGGCGCGCATGGATGCCCGCCGTGATTGCCTCCACCAGCGGCTCGTCCTCGGGGCACGCGGGCTCGAGCGGAGCGGGCTCGCCCTCGGTCTTGAGCGCGTAGGGCGACGCAAGCGGGGAGGAGGCGACGTCGAACGGCGTGCGCCCGGAGTACATCTCGTACAGGACGCTGCACAGGGCGTAG
>NZ_DAWEMK010000093.1:5453-6240 GCF_052362415.1 Paratractidigestivibacter sp.
ACGTCCACCGACGGGGATCGCCTGAGCTCGGCCACCCCGGGGACGTCGCGGGTGAGCATCTCGGGCGCGGCGTACTCGGGCGTGCCGTTGCGCCAGACGTCGTTTCTCATCGTGAAGGACGCGTCCTCGCGCTCGATGCTCGAGCTCCCCAGGTCGACGTGTGAATTGCTCGCCCGCATCGGTGCCTGGCTCCAATGCGGGCGAGGCCGGGAAGCTCGCAACCTTGATTTGAGCTCCGGTAAAACGCGCGGGAATCGGGGAGGGTCGGTAATCCTGCACCGGAATCGGGGAGGGTCGGTACTCGCGCACGGGAATCGGGGACCGTCGGTAGCCGCTGCGCCAGAATCGTCGACCGTCGGTACCGACCCTCCTGGATTCACGTGCGAAGAAGGGCGCTTCTCACCGGAAACCACGACCGTCGTTAGCCGTTGTGCCGGAAACCCGGACCGTCGGTACCGACACTCCCGGATTCCCGTGCACGATTACCGACGGTCTCGGTTTTTCGTGCAGCTGAATCCGCTGCGGCACTGCTTCTTTGTGCGATGACTTTACTGATGGCCCCGCAGGCCCCAGCGCCGGGCCTCAGCCGCGAACCCCAGCCTCGAGTCGCCTACCTCGCCGTGCGCATGACTAGGAACCTGGTCGAGGACCCCAGCAGGATCTGGTCGGCGTTCTGGATGGCGACGGGGCGGTCCGGCTCCACGCGGATCGGCTTCCTCCCCTGCGCGGGCGACCCACCGGGGACGACCCAGGTCCCGTTGGTGGAGCCGAGGTCCGCGAGAAGCCA
>NZ_DAWEMK010000093.1:6250-7333 GCF_052362415.1 Paratractidigestivibacter sp.
GTTGCGGTACACGAGGGCGTCGCGCCCGCACGCAGAGAGGCTCTCCTCCATGCGCGCGGCGCCCGGCCCTGCGAAATGCTCGCAGATGAGGCCCCAGGCACCCTCGCCGAGGCGCTTGGCCATACGCGCGGCAAGGGCCTCGGCGGCGCCTCCTAGGTCGGCGTGGACGGGGGCGTTCCCAGCGGAGGCGTGGACCACGCGGCACGAGAGGAACGTCTTGTCCGCTATGCGGGCGCCGAGTGTGGACTCGCCAGACGCGGCGCCCGCGTCGACGATGACGGCAGCGGCGTCTCGGTAGGGGATGCCGCCGAAGTCCCTGAGGACCCGGTACATTGCGTATGACGGCGATTCGGTGTCCATGGGCGGTCTTTCGGTCGGATCTGTTGGTGCCGCGGCATCCCGCGGGAGGTCTGATTAACCATAGCCGCGCGCTGCCCGGTAAAGTTGCACAACAATAATTTACCCAGACCGCGCTGTGCCCGGGCCGCGTCTGACTTCGGCCATCCTGGGCGTCTGTCCCGAAGGTTGCCTTCCCCGAAGGCAACCTGTCCCGAAGGCGGCCTGCCCAAAATAGCGCCCCCAAGCGTCGGCCTCTGTGTCCAGCCCTCCGCCGGTCGGAGCGTTCACAAGTTGCGCAACAACCTGCGCGCGGCCACGCGTATGCTGGCCCAGAACAGCCAAGCAAGGAGGAAAGATGTACTGCAACAACTGCGGCGCCGAGCTGGACGGCGACGCGCTCTTTTGCACCCAGTGCGGCGCCCCCGTCGATCTAGGCGGGCAAGAAGTCTCGGCCGCGGAGCCGGCGCCCGCGACGGAGGAGACCCTCGCCACGGGGACTGTCCCGGCCCCGCAGACGACCCCGGCCCCGCAGCCCGCTCCCTCCACGCAACACGCCCACGCCACGGACGAGCCGTCCCCGGCATGCACAACGCCCCGCACCGCAAAGAAAGATGCCATAAACTCGGCCCACATATACCTTCTCGCCGCCGGCGGGGGCGCGGGCTATTACTTCGGCGTCTACGCCCCCGAGCAGCGCGCCGCCGCTGAGCAAGAGGCCTGGGACACCGCCCACTCGAGCCACGC
>NZ_DAWEMK010000094.1:0-3479 GCF_052362415.1 Paratractidigestivibacter sp.
CGCCGAGATCTTCGGGTATGGGAAGCGTCTGCGCAGGCGCAGAGGTGTTTGTGCAAGACTTGCGCCAAGTGATGCCCCAGCCGTCCTTGTGCTTATGGCTATGTGAGAAGAACTCCTCGAGGTAGGCGTTGGCCCGCACGGGCCTCGCGGCGTTGACGGCAAACAGCTCGCACACGTTCTTCTTCCCTCCTCGGTCTGCAGGGCGGTGCCCCTTATGGTAGCCAATGGCGCGGTAAGGCGGCGCCGCGGTGTTAGACTCGAAACCGTTGAATAACCGGCAGGAAGAAGGACATATGAGCGATATCGACCACGCCCAGGGCCTCTGCGAGTTCGTCGACGGCTGCCCGAGCATGTTCCACACGACGGCGCGCATCGCCGAGAGGCTCGCGGGCGCGGGTTTCCTCGAGCTCTCTGAGGGCGACGCCTGGGAGGTCGTGCCCGGCGGGCGCTACTTCACGCGGCGCAACAACTCCAGCGTCATCGCCTTCGCAGTGGGCAAGAACCTCGACGACTACCACTTCCAGGTGGCGGCCGCCCACGGCGACTCGCCATGCTTCAAGGTGAAGAGCGCAGCAGAGCTCGCAGGCCCCGGCGACTACCTGCGGCTCGACGTCGAGGCCTATGGCGGCATGATCGACCACACCTGGCTCGACCGCCCGCTCGGCATCGCGGGCCGTGTGCTCGTGCGCGACGGGGCGCGCGTGGAGAGCCGTCTTTTTGACAGCGCCGCTGACGTCGCGCTCATCCCGAGCGTTGCCATCCACCTGAACCGCGAGGGCGGCAAGTCCCCCGAGCTCAACCGCGCCGTCGACCTGTGCGCGCTCTTCTCGGCGGGCGAGCTCGGCGAGGGCTCGTTCGACCGCTACGTCGCGGGCGAGCTCGGCGTGGACGTCGCCGACGTTCTGGCCCGCGACCTTTTCCTCTATAACCGCCAGGAGGCGCGCGTTTGGGGCGCCGCGGGCGAGTTCGTGAGCGCGGCGAAGCTCGACGATTTGGGCTGCGCCTACGCCGCGCTCGAGGGGTTCCTCGCCGCGGGCGCCAATGACGCGCAGGTCAACGTGTTCGTGTGCTTCGACAACGAGGAGGTCGGCAGCAACACCAAGCAGGGCGCCATGTCCACCTTCCTGAAGGACGTGCTCGTGCGCGCCAACGCCGCCCTCGGCCGCAGCGACGAGGACCTGCTCCGCGCCGTCTCGCGCTCCTTCATGCTGAGCTGCGACAACGCCCACGCCTGCCACCCCAACCACCCCGAGAAGCACGACGAGGCCAACCGCTGCTGGCTCAACCGCGGCATCACCATCAAGGAGGCGGCCAACCAGCACTACTGCTCCGACGCCTTCAGCCGCGCCGCCATCGCGGCCGTTCTCGACGCGGCGGGCGTGCCGCACCAGACCTTCGCCAACCGCTCCGACATGGCCGGCGGCGGAACGCTGGGCAACCTCTCGAACATGCAGGTGAGCATGCACGGCGTCGATGTGGGTCTGCCGCAGCTCGCCATGCACTCGGCGTACGAGACCGCGGGCGCCCGCGACGTCGAGCTCGGCGTCGACGCTCTTGCGGCCTACTTCCGCTGCGACCTGCACATCGACGGCGCCGACTCCTTCGAGCTCCGCTGACCTGCCGAATCGGCCCGCCCGGCTTAGCGAGAAGGGCGCTCGCAAAACAAGGCGGGCCGAAATGACGGGCGTTGGTACGGCGACACAAAGGCACGTCGCTTTCGCTGTCTTCTTTGGTACGCTCCAACATAGGGTTTGAACTGCACTCTCCATATTCTGTTCACAGTGGTTGTGTTCAGGAATTAAACCAAGGAGAGGACCGGACCATGCCCATGAAACCAAAGACCAAGCTCGTTAAGGTGCTGCTCACCAACATCATGATCGCCTTCGCGATCTCGCTCGTCGCGAGTTACATCGCCATCGGACAGGCCGGGGTTCCTGCCGAGGCCGTCGCTCCCGCGACCATCTTCTCGACGCTCAAGAACTTCCCGATGGCCTACGTCATCTCGTTCTTCATCGGAATGTTCATCCCGTGCGAGCAGTGGGGATTCGGTTTCGCGACGGGCACCTGCCATCTGAGCCCGGCCGACGGCCTCAAGTTCGGCGCCGCGCTCAACCTGGTGGTCAACACCGTCTACGTCGCGGTCAACTCCGTGATCCTCACCTATGTGAACGCGTGCGTCTTCAACGGCGCGCCCCTTGCCGCCTTCCCGGCCGCCTGGGCGAGCTCCATCATCCAGTGCTGGATCGTCGGCTTCGTCGTCTCGCTCTTCTGGGCGCCCGCCTGCGAGAAGTGGGCACGCCAGATTTGCAGCGACCCTGCGCCCGACATGCACTAAAGCCTGGCAATAAACGCCTGGTGGACCTGCCTGCGCTCGCGTAGGCAGGTCCACCTATTTATAGGGAAGGCCGATGGACGATTTGATTTCGAGCGAAAGCGCGGGCGAGGGCCTTTGGCGCATACATAACGCGATGGGGGAGGTCTGCTACCTCGTTGAGGGCGCCCGTGAGGCGGCCCTGGTCGACGCGATGGGAGGCTTCGGTGACCTTGGCGCGCTCGTGGCCGGCCTCATCGGAAAGAAGCCCGTGAAGGTCCTTCTTACCCACCGGCACGCGGATCACGTCGGCGGGGCGTACTGGTTTTCAGATGTTTGGGCGGATGCGCGGGAGGCTTCGTGCTGGGATGTCTGCGAGCGCTATGCGCACATCGTGGCCGAGCACGCCGCAAAGGAGGGCTATGCCGGCGCGTCGACGCCCTTCGGGCCCCGCGACGGCGCACGTCCACGGGTGCACACAACCGCGGAGGGCGACGTATTCGACCTCGGCGGGCGTACCCTTCGGGTCGTTGGGCTTCCGGGACACACCTCGGGCTCGATCGGGTTTCTTTGCCCGGAGCTCAAAATTCTGTTCTCCGGCGACGCGGTGACGCCGATCGAGTGCCTCTGCTTTACCGAGAGCTCGTCTGTTCAGACCTACAAGGAGACCCTCGGAAAACTGCGCGGCCTGCCGTTCGAGCGTTTCTGGACCGGGCATCACCTGCACGACTTCACAAAGAAGGACCTCGACGGTTTCGAATCCGCCGTCGACTTCGTCCTTGCGGGAGATAGAGGCTACGCTTGGCACCACGGGTTCATCCCCGATTGGGAGGGCACGATCCACTTCGTGCCCAACGGTGTCAACGATGTGGACTCGTGCGATTTCCGCGCCGTCATCACCCGTGGGTTGCCCGCGCCGAGAAAGCGCCGTCCCCGTCCCTAGCCGCCGCTAATGCCGGCGAAGGATGAGGTAGCGATTCAGGTTACCGGTTCGGCCGTCGGCGGAGAAGCGACCGACCTCGTCGGCATCGCCGGACACCGCCTCCGCGAGCCGCGAAATCTCGTCCTCGCCGAAGCTGTGGCAGTAGCGGTACGGCGCCGCCCCTTGCCAATCCAGGAGGTAATCACCCGGTTCGAATGAGCGTGTCGAGAAGCCCTCGAAGGGCGG
>NZ_DAWEMK010000094.1:3489-4609 GCF_052362415.1 Paratractidigestivibacter sp.
ATCCGCAGGACGTCCTCGCGGAGCTCGACGCCGGGGACGTGGTGCATGAAGCCGAAGCAGACCGAGAGGTCTGCTGCCGGCACATCGGCAAGAAGGGCCGCGCCGCAGCGACTTTTGCCCATAAGGGCCTCGAGCACGTCGAGCTTCCTATACATAAAGCCCGTGACCGCGTCGGCATGCCCCGACTCGTCGAAGGCCAGCTCGTCGCAGGAGTCCACGCCGTAGAGCTCAAGCGGGCGATCGATCTCTTCGGCAAGGAACGCCTCGAAGCGGAGATTTCCGCAGGCGAGGTCGAACACGCGAAAGGGGCGGTCGGGGTCGCCCTGGCCATGGCCAAGGTGCTCCCCCGCGACCTCGAGCGCGCGCTCCCACCCAGGCCACGGCGCCTGTCGGGTGCGCGAGAACGATGGGGCGTTCAGGCGATAAAACCGGTTGTTGAGCTCGATGAGCCTCTGTGCGAACGCACGCTCCACAGCAGATCCCCCGCGGCGGCTAGAATGGTCGTATGGAAGAGATTCTATTGCAGATAGCCGCGCTCCTGCGCGAAGGGCGCCAGGTTGACGACGCCGTGGTGACGAAGCTCGTGCACGCGGCGTCGCGCGGTGCCGCGCAGCCTCCGGCCAAGCGGCAGCTTCTGCCCTTTTACCTGCGGACAAAGCAGGAAGACCCAGAGCGCTGGGCCTCGTGGCAGATCACACCCGACCTCGAGCGCGAGCTTCTGCGCGCCATCCGCATAAAGCCCCGCCGCACCGCCTCGGGCGTGGCGACCATCACCGTGATCACCAAGCCCTGGCCGTGCTCGGGCGACTGCGTGTTCTGCCCGAGCGACCTCAGGATGCCCAAGAGCTACCTGCACGACGAGCCGGCGTGCGCCCGCGCCGAGCAGAATCGCTTCGACCCTTATCTGCAGGTGAGCTCACGGCTGACGGCGCTCTCGCAGATGGGGCACGCCACCGACAAGATCGAGCTCATCGTGCTCGGCGGCACCTGGACCGACTACCCTGAGGACTATCAGGTCTGGTTCATGAGCGAGCTTTTCCGCGCCCTCAACGACGACGCCGTGGCCGACGAGGCGGCAAACCCCATGCTCAGGCGCTCCGGCGGCCGTGGGGGTGCCGAG
>NZ_DAWEMK010000094.1:4619-7212 GCF_052362415.1 Paratractidigestivibacter sp.
CGGCTGCCTGCCCAGGGGCGTGGCCGCGCGTCGCGCGCGGTACCGCGAGTGCTTCTTGGCAAAGGATGCCGAGGCGCTCGCGCAAAGAAGGGCCGAGCTCCAGGCCGTCGTCGACGCCGGGCTCGGGGGAGGGCGTGGCTCCTACAACGCCGCCGTCAAGGAGCTCTACGGCGCCGGAAGCGCTTGGGGGCGGGCGATGTCGTGGCAGAGCGGCTCCTGGGAGGAGCTCGAGCGCCAGCAGCGCGTAAATGAGCGCGCCCGGCACCGCGTGGTGGGGCTCGTCATCGAGACCAGGCCGGACGCCGTCACGGCGCGCTCCCTACGCACGATCCGCCGGCTCGGCTGCACGAAGGTCCAGATGGGCGTGCAGAGCATCGACCAGCGCGTCCTCGACGTGAACGAGCGGCGCGTCGACGTCGCGCGCATGGAGGAGGCGTTTGCCTTATGCCGGCTGTTCGGCTTCAAGATCCACGCCCACTTCATGGTCAACCTCCTCGGCTCCACACCGGCTGCCGATAAAGCCGACTACCTGCGCTTCGTTGGTCCTGGGCCGTTCCAGCCCGATGAGGTCAAGCTCTACCCGTGCGCCCTCATCGAAGGGACCCGGCTCGTGGGCAGGCATAAGTCGGGGGAATGGGAGCCCTATACGGAGGAGGAGCTCCTCGACGTGCTCGCCTCAGACATCGTCGCCACGCCGGCGTTCTGCCGCGTGAGCCGCATGATCCGTGACTTCAGCTCGAAGGACATCGTGGCGGGAAACAAGAAGCCCAACCTGCGCCAGATGGTCGAGCGTCGGCTTTCCGAAACGGGGCAGGTGCGTGTGCGCGAGATCCGCTACCGCGAGATCGGCTCGGATGCCCCCGACCTCGCCGAGCTTGAGCTGGACGTCGTCTCATACACGACCCCGACCTCCGAGGAGCGTTTCCTCCAATGGGTCACGCCCGAGGGAAAGATCGCCGGTTTCCTGCGGCTTTCCCTGCCTGACCAGCGCTTTGTTGCCGAATGCATGAAACGCTACGGCGACGACGCCCCCGTCGGCCCGCGCGAGGCCATGATCCGCGAGGTCCACGTGTACGGCGTCGCCGCGCGCGTGGGGCAGGAGGGCGTCGCCGCCCAGCACCGCGGGCTTGGTCGCTCGCTCGTGGCGCGGGCCTGCGAGCTTGCCCGCGAGGCGGGCTTTGAGCGCATCAACGTGATCAGCGCCGTGGGGACCCGCGAGTACTACCGGTCCCTGGGCTTTGCCGACCACGGGCTCTACCAGCAGAAAGCCCTTTAGCGGGGCCTCGCCGCTCGGATGCCTAGCGCTTCTTGAGGGAGAAGATCGCGGCCGCGGCGCAGAAGGCCATGCATGCATAGCCGAGGATGAACATGAGCGCATACCCGCCTGCGGAGTCGCAGACGAAGCCCCAGAACACGGCCGCCACGGCGCTCATGAGGGACCCGACTATGCTCACGCGGGAGTAGATGTTCGTGTAGTCGGCGCTTCCGAACACGGTGCGGACGAGCAGCGGCGTCTGGACCGTGGTCATTGCGTAGACGACGCCAAAGAGGAAGGCGCCCGCGAGCAGCAGCGCGAGCGCGCCCGGCGCGAGCCACATGAGGGTCACGCCGACGACGCCCGAGCCGATTCCGAGCGCGATGCCGGCCTTCACGGACTTGTCGTTGACGACGCCGAGGATAATCTTGCCCACGGCCTGGCCCGCCATGGCGGCCGACGCCACAACTCCCGAGGCGGCCGCGACCTGCGGCAGGGTATCGGCGAAGGAGAGCGCATAGCTCGGCAGGAACTGGTAGATGGTCTGGTTGAGCGTGATGACGCCGCAGAACGCGGCGAGGGCGAAGAACGCGGGCATCCTCATGGCCTGCTCCGCCGCAATGCCGTCGGCGGCTCCCTGCTCGGTCCCTTCGTCCTTCGAGCCGTCCTCGTCCGAACCGAAGGGCGCAAGCCCCTTGTCCGCGGGGCCGTTCCTCACCACGAGCAGCGTGAAGGGCAGGGTGCCCACCAGTATGATCGCGCCGAACACGAGGTAAGCGGTGCGCCACCCCTCAGGGCCCGAGCTGATGAAGGCGGTCCCGATGGGGCTGAAGATCACCCCGCCGATACCCGTGAACGCCATGCAGAGCCCGACGAAGAAGCCCACGCGCTTGGCGCACCACGCGTTTATGAGCGTGGGCACCGCGAGGTAGATGAGCGGGGCCACGCCGAGGCCGATGAAGGCGCCGCACACGTAGAACTGCCACATTTCCTGGCACAGGCCCATGCAGGCGCAGCTGGCGCCGCACAAGGCGACCGCCGCGGAAAGCGCGACGCGCGCATCGAGCTTGGACAGCAGTTTTCCCCACACGGGCAGCGTGACCATCATGGCGACGTTCACGATCGAGAAGTACAGCGTGAAGGTGGCCTTGGGCACGCCGAAATATGCCGAGACCGGCGTAAAGAAGATGCCTGCGCAGCTGAGCACGAGCGCGCACGGCAGGCAGGTGATGGCGATGCAGGCGGCGACGATGGCGTAGGCGTAGTGGAAACCGCCGCTTTTGGTTTGGGTCAAAACGCACCTCTTTCTGGGTTCGGCGTCGAATCTAATGACGCATA
>NZ_DAWEMK010000095.1:0-7211 GCF_052362415.1 Paratractidigestivibacter sp.
TGGGCCCGCTCGCGGTTGGAAGCCAGGGGTTCTGCGCAAAGAGGAGCATCGAGTAGCGTTTGCCAGCTGGGTGCCGAGGATTCTGCGCGCAGCCGGCCAGCTCGCGACGCGCTATCGTATCGGATGGAAAGAAGATGCACCGAAGGGAGCCGCCATGCCCGAACCGTCCGTCCTCATAGCGTCCGACTCGTTCAAAGGATGTGCCTCGAGCCTCGAGGTGGCCGACCTCATCGAGCAGGGTGTCCGCCGCGCCGCGCCTACCGCGCGCGTGGCCAAGCTCGCCGTCGCCGACGGGGGAGAAGGCACCCTCGACGCCATCCTGCGTGCTCGCGGCGCTGAGCCGACGGTGCTCGAGGTCACGGGGCCGCTCGGGCGCCCGGTCCAGGCGCGCTATGGGCTTCTCGACGACGGGACGGCGGTGGTCGAGATGGCCGAGGCGGCGGGCATCGGGCTCACCGGCCGCACCTCAGACGACGCCCTCGCGGCAACCACGCGCGGGGTGGGGGAGCTCATCCTCGACGCCGCGCGGCGCGGGGCCCGCCGCGTGCTCGTGGGACTCGGAGGGTCGGCGACGAGCGACGGAGGCTCCGGCATGGCCCGTGCACTCGGCGCGCGCCTGCTCGACGCCGAGGGCTCCGAGGTCCCCGAAGGGCTCGCGGGCTTGCGCGACGTCGCGACGGTCGATGTCTCGAACATGGCTCCCGAGCTGCGGGGCATCGAGGTCGTCGCGCTCAGCGACGTGACGAATCCGCTTTGCGGGCGCGAGGGCGCCGTCTATGTGTACGGGCCCCAAAAGGGCCTTCCGCGCGAGCGGTTGGCCGAGTTCGATGCGTGGATGGCGGGCTATGCGCGTGCCGTTGCCCGCGCTGTGAGCCGCGATTTCTCTGAGGAGGCCGGCGCGGGAGCCGCGGGCGGCCTTGGTTTCGGGCTTCTTTCCTTCTGTGGCGCGCGGGTCGAGCCGGGCATCGAGCGTGTGCTCGACGCCATCCGCATTGACGAGGCGCTCGCGGGAGCAGACCTCGTGATCACGGGGGAGGGGCGTATGGACGCCCAGTCCGCCTTCGGCAAGGCGCCCGTCGGCGTCGCGCACCGTGCAAAGAAGCGCGGCCTGCCCGTCGTCGCCGTCGTGGGCAGCCGCGCCGCCGACCTGGGCGGCGTCTACGACGCGGGCGTCGACCTGGTGATCCCGTCGCCCATCGGCCCCTGCACGCTCGAGGAGTGCATGTCGGGCGCGGCGGAGCTTCTTCCCATCGCCGGCGAGGCCGCCATGCGCGCCTTCCTCCTGTGACGTCAGCCTGGTAGCGAGGATCGTGTGAACAAGATGGGCACTGCGGCGCCGGGGCCATGACATCTCGTGAACAAAACGGGCGCTGTGGCACAGGAATCGTGCCACAGCGCCCGTATTTGCCGCGATCGCGCCGTTTTTCGTGCCACAGCGGCGTTTTTTGCCGCGCTCTGTGCCACAGCGCCAAATCCTGCCACGCCCCGGCGTCCAACGCTCCGGCGGTGCCCGACGAACCGGCTCCCAACGCCCCGGCGTCCAACGCCCATCAGCTCCCAACGCACCGCCGCCCGACAGCGCTCAGCTGAGCGAAGGCGCCCTTACTGCCCGGCGCCCGCGAGGCCGGCGGTCGGGTTCTCGGACTCGTTCTCGTAGGGCGAGAGGCCCGCGTCCACACGCCCCATCATCTTTTTCCAGGCGTCCTGCTTGACCTTCTCGTACCAAACGCCGCCCTCGTAGACGCCCTCGGTCGGCTCGAGCCCCGAGGCGAGGTCGCGGCTCATGTCGAATCCGGCGAACCGCACGCCCAGAAGCATCAGCTCGAGCCCCGTGATGTCGCAGCTCACGCTGCCCGCCGCGGCGTTCAGGCCGGTCGCCAGCATTATGGGGTTGCCGCTGAGGGTCTTCTTGAGGATCGCGCCGAGAACCATGCGCTGGTTCGCGGTGCGGTAATAGTCGCCCGCGCCGTACTTGTCGTAGGCGTGGCGCGCGCGGCACAGCCCCAGCGCCTGCGCGCCGTTGATCGTCTGCGGACCGGCCTGGAGGTGCACGTCGGCGAGGTCGTCGTCGATATCGATGGGTACGTTCACGTCGACGCCGCCGAGGTCGTCCACCACCGAGGTGAAGCTGTCGAAGTCGATCTCGGCGTAATGCGAGATCTTGACCCCCGCGAGGTCGGACACGGCGTGAATCAGAAGCGGTGCCCCGCCGAGGGTGTAGGCGGCGTTGATCTTCTGCTTTCCGTAGCTGCCGCCGAGGTCGACGAGCGTGTCTCGCTGGATCGAGACGAGCGTGAGCTTGGCAGCGAGCGGGTCCACGCGCGCGAGCATGATCGAGTCGGTGCGGAAGGTGCCGCCGGTGCTGCCGTCCTCGACGCGCTGCTCGGACTTGTCCGTCCCGACGAGCAGCATATAGAATGGCGTGCCGGGCAGCGTGGGCGAGAGCGCTGCCCGCGTCTCGAGCGAGATCCCGGCGCCCAGTCGCACCGTCAGCACGACCGAGAAGGCCAAGAGCGCGACGAGCACGCCGACGAGCACCCGCTTGGCGGTTCTCGCCCAGTTGCGCGGCTTGGCCGGCCGCGGCGCGCGGCGCCCCTGGGGTCGCTGGCCCGCATAGGCGCCGACGTTGCTGCGCCCGCCCCGCGCGGGCGAGAAGCCCTGCCTGCGGTACTCGCCGCTCTCGCGCAGGCCACCGCCCACGCCGCCTGCGCCCTCCAGCCTGCGCCCGACCTCATGGCCGGCGCGGCGCACGGGGTTGGCGTTCTCGCGCTCCTGCCGCATGTGGCGGTAGCGTTCGACGTCGCTCGCCTCGCGGCGCGACACGTTGGGCCGGCGGTCGGCGTTGGTCATGGGATGCTCCTTCTGCGTTGCTTTGCTGCCTGTGCCTGATGGTACCCACATGGGGCGGCGGCTACCTACCGAGGAAGCTCCCCAAGCCGCCCAAAAGCCCGCCGAGCGTGCCGCCGAGCCCCAGCTTCGAGAGGTCGAGCTTGGCGATGTCGATGTTCAGCCTGCTCGCGGCGTCCTGGAGCGCGATCAGGTCGAGCTTGGTGAGGTCGAGTTGCGTAAGGTCGAGCTTGGAGATGTCGACGTCGCTGAAGTCGAGCCCGAGCTCGGCCGCGCGGGCGAGGGTGCCCTGGACGACGGCGTTGATGTCGAAGTCGGTGGTCCCGCAGATGGCGGCGACGGCGCCCTTGGGGTCGGCGATCAGCTCCTGGGCCTTCTCGGGCGCCTGCTGCGCGGCGTCGACGATTTGGTTGACGATCTCGGTGGTCTGCATGGCTTCCTCTTTTCGTCGGGCGATTGCGTGGCCCCTACTTTACGCCCACGTCCGCGCGCCCATGCCCGGCCCTTCTTGCCCTGCGCTCAGAAACCGCAGGTTCCAAAACCTGCGCGCTTGCGTGCGCTAAGAATTCCCAAGTCCCAGCCCCGGCGGATGGCCCAACGCTAAGAAATCCCAAGTCCCAGCCCTTCTTTCTGGGCTGGGACTCGCGATTCCTTAGCAAGCGGCGCCCTCCGGCGGCTGGAACCCGGGGTTTCTTAGCAAGAAGGGCGTACCGAAAGCTGGAACCCGCGATTTCTGAGCGCCCTCGCCGCCGCTCGCTGCCATGTTTCCGAACGGGGGCAAATCCGCGGCCCCGCGCGGCCTTCGGCTAAGCTAGACCGCACGTGACCTTCGCGATAGGAGTGAGCATGCGCCACATCAAGACGATCGACGACATCACCAAGGACGGCAAGGTAGAGTTCGGCGAGGGGTATGACTTCGTGTCCGACGCCGCCGATGCCGACGCCATCCTCATGCGATCGACCGACCTGCACGGCTACGAGCTTCCCGGATCCATCCGCGCCATCGCGCGCTGCGGCGCCGGCGTGAACAACATCCCCGTTGAAGAGTACGCAAAGAAGGGCGTCGTCGTCTTCAACTCCCCGGGCGCGAACTCCAACGCCGTCAAGGAGATTGTCATCGCGATGCTCATCCTCTCGAGCCGCGGCGTCGTCCAGTCCATGGACTGGGTGCGCGCCCACGCCGACGACCCCAACATCCTCGTCAACGCCGAGAAGGCAAAGAAGGCCTTCGTCGGCCACGAGCTCAAGGGCAAGCGCATCGGCGTCGTGGGCCTGGGCAATGTCGGCTCCAAGGTCGCCAACGCCTGCGTCGACCTCGGCATGGACGTCTACGGCTACGACCCCTTCATCTCGGTCGAGCACGCATGGGTCCTTTCCCGCGACGTGCAGCGCGTGGGCACCCTCGAGGACCTTTGCCGCAACTGCGACTACCTCACGCTCCACGTGCCCTCCAAGTCCGACACCATCGGCATGATCGGCTCCGACCAGCTGGGCCTGCTCAAGCCGGGCGCGGTCCTCATCAACTACGCGCGCGAGACGATCATCGACGAGGACGCCGTTGACGCCGCCCTTCGCGGCGGGCGCCTCTCGTGGTTCTCGTGCGACTTCGCCACGCCCAAGACCGTCAAGATGCCCAACACCTTCATCACCACGCACTCGGGCGCCGGCACCGGCGAGGCTGAGGCCAACTGCGCCGACATGGCGATCTCGGAGCTCAAGGACTACCTGGAGAACGGCAACATCGTCCACTCCGTCAACTACCCGGCCTGCAACATGGGCAAGGCCCGCGCGGCCAGCCGCGTCGCGTGCCTGCACGCCAACGTGCCGAACATGATCGGCCAGATCACGGCCATCCTCGCGCACGACAACGCGAACGTCCAGCGCATGGTCAACGAGTCCGCCGGTGAGAACGCCTACACCATGTTCGACACCGATGAGCACCTCGACGACGCGACCATCGACGCCCTCAAGAAGGTCCCTGCCATCTACCGTGTCCGCGTGATCAAGTAAGCTGGAGCTGCGTTGCGGCAAGAAGTGCGCCGCATTTACCTCTGTGCCCAAACAGTCCTCTTCGCACGGACGCGACATCAAGTCGCGTCCGGCTCATGCGGAACTGCGCCAGAGGCAAACGCGGGGCCCTTCTTGCTGAGCGGCCATTCCTGATCGAAATTATCTGAGCGCGAGGGGAAGCACGCTGCCCTTCTTGCCAAACAGGTCTCGGTGCCTCCAAAAGCGAGCGGGCGTGGAGCTTCATGCCCCGCGCCCGCTCGCTTTACGTTATGTTCGCCCCACGCTGCGCGCTACTCGTCCTCCTCGGACATCGTCTTGGCCTCGTCGAGGTAGCTGTAGAGGGTGTACTTCGAGATCCCGAAGTACTTGCACACCTTCGGGCCGGACTTCGTGATGAGGAAGGCGCCCGCGTCGTTGAGGTAGCGGATGGCGCGCACTTTGTCGTCCTTGCTCATGAGGGGCACGGGCGTGCCCACGAGGGCGACCGACTGCGCGAGCAGGTCGTCGAGCAGGTCGGCGATGTTGCGCACGATGGGCTCGGGCTCGCTGGGCGCGGTCGGCTCGACGCCGCAGATCCACTGGATCGTGCCCTGGGCGGCGCGCAGCATGGTTATGTCGAAGTTGATGGCAAAGATGCCCGAGAGGTCGCCCGCGGTGTCGCGGATAAAGATGGTCGAGGACTTGAGGACCTTGCCGCTGGCGGTCTTCGTGAGGTACGAGAGCCGGTCGTCGATCTTGCCCGCATCGGCGTGGAGCGCCTCGAGCACGACGTGGGAGGGGCCGTCGCCGACCTTGCGCCCGGTCACGTGGCCGTTCTCGATCCAGACGATCGAGTGGTCGGGGTCCTTCGCCTTGAGGTCGTGGATGACGACTTCGCAGCCTTCGCCAAATTGTAAGGCGATTGCGTGGCCCAGACGCTTGTAGAAGTCGAGGTGGTTCTCCTGCATGGTGCTCTCTTCTGATCGGTTCTATGCTGTCTACCTGCAAAAAACAAATTAGTCAGGTTGATGCAACTAATTGTTAGGCTTATACCATACCCTAAACTAACAAACAGTTTGTTAGGTATGTGTTTCAAGGCCCGTTTGGACGTGTTTTCCGCCCACGGCGTTTTTCGACCGTTTACCGATTCGAAAACAACGCTTCTTTTGTCGCTCATGTGGCATAAACCTGCAGATATAACAATTAGTTTGCGGTAAAAACAGATTGTTTGCGGGCGCATACGCTCGGCGAAACCTGCCCCTCGACGCTTGCGGCGAAAGGCAAAATCTGTAGACAACGCGTGACGTTAACGAGAGGGGAAACACACGATGTCTCAGAATGAGGAAGCCATTGGCTCACCTAAGCTTTTCCAACGCGATGGGATGCCTCCCATAAAGGATCTGTTGCCCACGTCCCTGCAGCACGTGCTCGCGTGCTTCGCGGGCGCGATCGCACCGGCGATGATGATCGCCTCCACCTGTAACTTCACCCCCGAGCAGGAGCAGGCTATCATCCAGGTCGCGCTTCTCCTCACGGCGCTCGACACGCTGCTCCAGCAGTTCCCGCTCTTTGGGCGCGTGGGCTCCAACATGCCCATCATCACGGGCGTCTCGTTCGCCTTCCTGCCCGCGTTCCAGGCCATCGGCTTCGACTTCGGCTTCGGCACCCTGCTCGGCGCCGAGCTCGTCGGCGGCGTGGTCGCCATCCTGTTCGGCCTGTTCTTCAAGAACGTCCGTAAACTCTTCCCGCCGCTGGTCACCGGTACCGTGATCTTCACCATCGGCGTCTCGCTGTACCCGACGGCCATCAAGTACATGGCCGGCGGCGCGGGCTCCCCGATCTTCGGCTCTGTCCAGAGCTGGTTCGTGGGCCTCGTCACCTTCGCCATCGTCTTCGCGCTCTCCAACTTCGCCAAGGGCGTCATGAAGCTCGGCGCGATCTTCTTCGGCATGATCATCGGCTGCCTGATCTCCATCCCGTTCGGCATGATCGACGCCTCCGGCCTCTCCGACGCCGCCTGGTTCGCCGTCCCGCAGTTCATGCCCTTCAAGATCGAGTTCAACGCGGCTGCTTGCCTGACCATCGCCGTCGTCTACATCATGGCAAACGTCCAGCTCATCGGCGACCTCTCGGCCGCCTCCCTGGGTGCTCTCGACCGTCTGCCCGAAGAGAAGGAGCTCTCCGGAGCCATCATGGCCCAGGGCACCGTCTCGATCGTCTCGTCGCTGTTCGGCGGCATGCCCACCTCGGCCTTCGGCCAGAACGTCGGCATCATCGTCTCCAACAAGGTTGTCAACCGCTGGGTCTTCGCCTTCGCCGCCTGCATCTTCGCCATCGCCGGCTTCGTGCCCAAGGTCGCCGGCGTGCTGACCATG
>NZ_DAWEMK010000096.1:0-1817 GCF_052362415.1 Paratractidigestivibacter sp.
GCTCGGACGAGGTTCCGGGCGAGGGAAACGGGCTGACGGTCGTCGTTGAGTACGAGACGGACCTCGAGGGAGGGGCGTATGAGGCGGGCGTCGCGCCGGAAGGGTCGCCCGGGCTCGAGCGTCTCGTCTCAGAGGCGCGCGGCGAGGCCGATGCTCTGGTGGGGGATGAGGGCGGATGGGCCGCCGTCCGCATCGGGCGCGGCGACGTGGAAAGCATCGACTGCGAGAGCGGCCGGACCGTGTACATCGCCGGAGGGGAGTGAGTTGCATCAACAGGGCGTGGGCGCGCCAATGGCACGCCCACGCCGGTTTTCCGGGGATGTCTCGCGCCATCCCCGCACCCCTGCGCGCCAAGGGGCTGCTGCCCCTTGGAACCTTGCTTAAGGAAACTCGAGGGTGCGTGACGAGTTTTGGGATTTATGCGTTTGCCGTCGATGGGCTCCTGTCCGGCATATACACGCTCTGACCCGGAATCCGGTGGCGGGGGGCTATTTCGTGGCGCCGCAGCCCGAGCACTTGTACCCGGTGGTCACGGTCTCGTCCCATGCCGCACTTACCTGAACCTGTTCGTTGTAGGCATCGGAAACCTTTACCTGTTCGTCATAAGCCGCCTGCACAGTACGAGTTTCTGAATGACAAGAACCACAGTTACCGCCATTAAGCAACGAGTTCTTAATATGAGCAGCTTCGTTCCCGGTAATATCCGCACCGCAGTTATTGCAAATGCTGACATACTTCACAACCGCATCGTGGTGGACGGTCTTGTACTGCGCGTCGTGATGGACGGTCTTGGTCTGGGCAACCCAGTTGTGCCGATGGGAGACGGCTCCCTGCGCGGAGGAGTTTCCCGATTCTGATCCGCCGGAGTCCTTACCGCTCTTCCCGGACGACGGGACGTTCGAGCCGTTACCCGTCGTCCTACTCTCGTTCGCAGCGGCCTCCCCAGCCTGGGCGTCTTCGGTCGTCGGTCCGGAGACTTCGTTCATGTCGCCTCGCGCGACGGAGCTCGTCTCATTGTCTTCTTCGGTTGTTCCCGCGGCTTCTCCCTGCATGGACGCAGCCGAATTGCCTTCGTCTTTATTTCCCATGGGCATGGCGTGCGGCCAGGCGAGAGCGAGGATTGCGGCGAGCAGGACGGCCGCCGTCGCTATCGCCTTCCTCTTCGACTTCGCTTGCGTGATGATTGCCGCCACGAGTCGCCTGTTTCCGCATGGTTCGGTGCTCCTGTCGCGCCTACTCTCCATTGACGAACACCACCGCGCTCCACTCGGAGGAAAGGGTTAGCGTGAGGGAGCCCCTGCGGTCGGACAGCTTAAAGTTTGTCGCCTCGCCCCCGACGGTCATCGTCCCCTCGTAGATTAAGGGTCGCGGCGACGATCCGTCCGAGCTCACCCACTGGGAGGTCACGTCGAGCTCGTATTCGCCGGAATGGTCCGAGGCGAGCCATGAGCTCTCGCGCGGGGCGTCGGTGTAAGAGCCCTTCCTCTGGTATTCGCCCTTCGTGAATGCGAGCGAGCCGTCGTCGAACGAGAGCGTCTCTGCGACGGTTTGGGTCGAGGGCGGGTTCTTCACCGACCAGGTGGCACTCTCCAGTGTGTCTCTCACCCTGTCGGGCGTGGCCGCCGTGTATTCGTCGTAGTAGGATTTTGCCGCCGACTCGTCCTCGAAGTACCTCTCGCCGTAGTCTTCGCACCCCAAGGGCACGTAGCTCCCGTCGTCCTGCCTCACGAGCGTAACGGTACCTAGCTGCGAGGAGGACAGAACCACATCGTCGCCCTCGGCTTCCCAATCGCCGCTGAGCTCCTGGGAGCCGACAT
>NZ_DAWEMK010000096.1:1827-3027 GCF_052362415.1 Paratractidigestivibacter sp.
GATCGTCGACGCGGATCCGGGCTTGTTCGCGCACACCTTGCCAAGGGCCACGCTGCCGCAAACCGAGTAGTAGTAGAGGGTCTTGCCGCTGATGCTGCTCTTGCCGCACCCGGCGAGCCCGAGCGAGCCCATGACGGCGAGGGGTCCCGCTGCGAGAAACGCCCTCCTAGAGATTTCAATGTTCATCGTGCTTCCTCCCAGATTGAAATCCTCTGATTCCCGTATTGTATTTCAAATTGTCACTTATATAGGTGTGACTTATATAGAACAGGGCCGAATCATTGACACCGACGGTAAGGAGGTGCCGATGACTCAACTGGGCCCCAAGATGCGCGTGGGGCTTCGCGTCAAGGAATTGAGGGCCGGGCTCGGCGTGAGCCAAGAGGCCTTCGCATATTCCATCGAGATGTCGCGCACCTATTTCGCCGAAGTCGAGACCGGCAAGCGCAACGTCTCCATCGAGAATATCGAGCGCATCGCAGGCGGGCTCGGCGTCTCCTTGAGAGAGTTTTTCGATTCAGACCTGTTCGATGGCTAGCTCGGCTGCCGGCTTCTGGCGTCATTTTTCGGCGCTATGGCTCGAATGCTACGCATCGCTTTGGATTCGGTTTTCCGCCACGAAGTGGCGGTGCAGGATAAGGCTCCACTACGTTTCGCCGAAGGCGAACGGCGCAACTCGGCGAGCCGAGTTCGAATGCGCAGGTCAAAGCCTGAGCGGTGCATCAAAAGGGCCCGCGCCCGCGCGTAGTGCACGGGTGCGGGCGCGTAGTCTTATGGGACGTTCTTGCTGGTAACGGGCGATTATGGGGGGCTAGAACCCCTCGGGAACGTAGCTGTCGGCCGCTTTCCGCCCCGCCGCTGCGATGTTGTTTACAACGATGCCATTCCATACCCTCGGTACCTCCTTGTTTCGCATTCTGCGAGAAGCGATGGACCGCTCCATAAGCGTGCGCTCGGCCTCGGGCGATGTCATGCCGAGCATGCCGCCCACAAACGTTTCGGTAACGTCTCGGCTGGGGAAGGCCATAGGTACGCCGTCGTGGATCACGAGCGCGCCTGTTTCGCGGCCCGTCCAGCGCTGGATCTCGTCTGGAGTTATGAGGGGCCTGCGCACGAGGCCCTCGCTCGTTCCCGTCGAGCCAGTGTTCACTCCTTTTGTGCGGCTTGTGGATTGCGCAACCGCTGTGTAGGACCCCATGG
>NZ_DAWEMK010000096.1:3037-6232 GCF_052362415.1 Paratractidigestivibacter sp.
ATGGACTCGGAGAGATTGCGGGCGGTTTCGAGGTTCGAGCACGAGAGTACGACCTTGTCCTTGAGGAGGTCTAGGATGGTCTCGGCTTCTTCGCGGCTGTAGCCGGAGACCGATTGCAATTGAAGTAGCGACTGGCAGAACCACAGGACGCGGATCCCCTCTGACCTCATTTCACCGAGGTCCTGGACGATGCGTTCGTTGCGGCCGAGGGAGGCCGCCTCGTCGAGGAGGAGGACGGTCTCTACGGGACAGCGGCCGGCGTGGGCGCCGGCGCAGGAGCGCAGCGCCGAGAGCGCCTGGGAAACGAACGTCTGCACGAGCCGCTTGTAGTTTCCGGTCGCTGAGGAGGACGAGACGAAGACCACCGTGGGCTCCTCGCCGATGCCGTCGAGCCCGCACTCGTCGTCGTGCAGCATCCTCGCCACGTTGCCGTCGATGTATTCGGTCAGGCAATTGCTGAGGGTCGAGACGATGCCCGGGCCGCCTCCGTGCTCGCCGTTGAGGCCTCCGAGAAAGGGGAGTGCGGGGTCACCTGAAGGCAGAGATGCCGCCAGGGCGGCGACGCGCTCGAGCGCTCCCTTCTCGCCCGAGGGCGAGATCGCCGCGGCGACGGACATGACGGTCTTTTCCTCATTGGGGATGGACGGACCCTCGATGAGGGCGAGGGAGATGCCGACGAACAGGTTCCGGGCCCCGTCATAAAAGAACGGCTGTCCCTTCGACGGTGCGGGCACTATGCAGCGCGCGACTTCCCGCAGCTCGCGGGTGCAGCCGCCGGTTCCCTCCGCATTAAAGGCTTCCTTCGCCCTCTCGAGCGGGTCGAACCGCGCCGAAGAGGCGGGCGAATCGAACATCACGTCGATGATGCGATGCGTGCCGGCCTTTTCAAACGTCGGCTCGAGAAAGGCGCGGAGCTCCCCTTTGATGTCGTTGATGATGAGGGAACGGCCTTGCTCGAAGTTAGCCAAGGCTGACAAAATGGCGACGCGCCTGCTCTTGCCCTCTCCGCTTTCGGCGAGGATACAGGCGTGGACCGAGTCGATGAGCCTGACGCTCCTCCCGATCTCGCCCACGACCAACGTGCCGCCCGAGGGCTTGCCGCCCTCCTTCCACGACTCGCTTCTATGTTTAAGCTCACCGTGCGCCGAGATGAGCCTCGCGTCGCCGTGGATGGGCGCGCCCGGCGCGCGGCGCCCACCGACCCAGGTCCCGTCGTGGAGCCAGCGCGACCAGTCGAAGTGGCTCCAGACGCCTGCTATCGTGGAGATGGCGAGGGTCGCCACGCATCCCACGAGGAAGGCGTCGTCCTGGATCAGCTCCGGCAGGACTTCGAGCGGGTTTTGGAACATGATATCGGGGAGTTCGGGTGCTGCGGCCGTCCCGAAGCTTGTGAGCGTCGCGGCGATGCCGGTGACCCATGCTTCCAGCCAGTGCCATGCTGCCGGCAGCAGGACGAGTGCGATCGCGGTCCCAGCGGCCGTACCGGCGGCGACACAGCACTTGAAATGCGCGCCCTCGTCGACGTTGAAGCTCTTCTGCTTGCTCATAGAATCATTCCCTTCACTATGGTTTTCGCGGGGTCGAGCACGATGCCAGCCGCATCGCCCCTGATCGCGGCCGATGCAGCGGCTGCGAGCGCCCTTGCGAGCGCGCGCTCGGCTTTCTGGCCGACCTCATCTGACGGGTCCTTCTTGCTTCTGGGGTTCTCCGTTGCGAACGCGAGCGCTTTGGTAAGGGCTCTGCTCACGGCAACCGGGGCTTTTGCCATAGAAAGCGCGTAGGACGGACATGACCGGAGACACCTCTCCGGGATGGGCCTGAGCTCGCCGACGGCTTCTCGCGCCCCCTCCAGATCTTCACCGGTGACGCAGGCGCGGACCTCGCCGACGAGCGGCCTCATACGCTTGCGCTCCGTTGCAGGCCCGCCGTCCGGCCTTGCGGACCTCATCAGTTCCCTTTCGGGGCCCGCTGTCCGGTCGGGTGCGATGACCCTCAGCAGGGCGTTGCCCTGGCGCGCGCGTAGCTCCTGCATGGCGTCGTTCACGTAGCGGTCTCGCGCAGCGCTTTCGAGGCCTTTGAGGCCGGCGCAACGCTCCACGGACTTGCTGTAGGCGGCGCTCGCCCCTTTGATTTCAGGATGCCTCGTCCCTGCTTCCGCGATTGCGACATCGACGGCCTTGGCGACATCTGGGTGCCAGCGGCGGAGGTGCGCGTAGGAGATTCGGCCGTCCGCAGGCAGAGTGACGCCAATCTCGTCGGCGGGGATATGGCGGACGGCGTCGATCGCCCGCGACCTCGCGAGGTCGCGGGCCTCATACTCGGCCGCGAGCGCCGGGGCCAGGGCCGCGTCGGTGAGCGCGTTTCTTGCCCGGTCGAGCCTGTTGCGGGCCATGAGCGAATCGAACGAGCCATCGGACGACCACGCAATAACGTGCACGTGCTTGGAATTCGGGTGGTTCTCGTGCTCGGCGGCCACCCAACGGACGCTGGACTCGGGGATGCCCATTGCCTCGGCAAGCGCCGGCGCGAGGTTTCGGCGGCAGAAGCGCTGCCAGTCCTCCTTGCACGCGAGGTCGAGCTCGCATGCCTCGTCCCTGCGGACGCTGAGCACAACGGTAGCAATCGCGCCGTCAGCCTTTTCGAGCTCCCTGCGGGCCGCGCGGAGCTGGACGGCCCCGTTCTGGTCGAAGAGCGCGGTCGACCCGGGCCTCTCGGCGTAGTAGCCGACGAGCCCCATCCTCTCTGCGAGCTCGGAGCGCCTGAGGTCGTCGACGGTGGCTGACTTGTCGGCCCCCTCGCGCGTGGCGACGTATTCGATGTTGTTGGTGATGACGGCGGAACGCCCGCGCGACCCGGGGAGGTGCACGCGGGCGTTCACGACGAGGCTGCTACGACTTACCATCAGACAGACGCTCCCTTGCCTCCGAGAGCGTCATACCGCGCTGCATGAGGCCCGCTTGCTTGTCGTAGACGGCGTATATGTCCGAGGCGCTCACGCCGTCCAGGCCGTCAAACGTGCCCTTCTCGATCTCGACCGCCGCAATAGCCGCGACGATCGAGGCGCGCGTCGCGCGGTGAACGACGCGCGCGATGCGGTCCTCCTGCTCCGCGTTGCGCTCGTCAAGCGTACGGTCGAGCTGCTCCAGCAACGGCTGCATGACGCCGCGGAGATAGGTGCCGAGCTCGGTCGAGTAG
>NZ_DAWEMK010000096.1:6242-7139 GCF_052362415.1 Paratractidigestivibacter sp.
CGCTATCGGTCAGTCCCTTTGAGACGCCGTAGGCGTGCAGGCGACGGTAGTCGTCGGGCGGGAGCCGAAGACTCATGACCTTGGCGCTCTTACTCATCGCGGGCCCCGATGATTTCGTTAAGACAGCATTCCAGCTCGGTGCGGCAGACACAATCGTCGGGCCAACCAGCGCTCATCTCCACGATGTCGGCGAGCGCGCGGAACGTGTACGTGTAGTTTCCCAGCACGTTCCAGTTGTCGAGGACGACGTCGAAGAACGAATCAACGTAGACATCGCAGCCGGCCGCGGCAAGGCTTCCCTCGAGGAAGCGGGCCTCGTCGCTACGAGCACCCGGTGTCACAGCGAGCTTGTTTCCCACGGAGTTCCAGCAGTCGAGCGCGTGGAAGCGGATCGGCTTCCCGGAGTCGACGACTAGTCCCTTGCCATGCTTGGCGGCAAGCTCGACGAGGGGGAGGGGCGTGCGCTTATGGCTCTCGCTGCCCGCGAGCGCCGCCTCCTCGCGCATGATGTCGACGATGGTTTCCTGGCAAATGTTCGCAGACTTGTGGGTGAAGGTGTCCTTAATCATCGGGGTTCTCCGTTCCTTCGCGTAGTTTTCCGTTAGTGTGTCCCGTTCCTTTCGGACGGCCGAGATTCTTGATGAGCATGTCTTGGGCTTCCACGGGCGATTCTTCGGGAGTGAAGGAGCCGGCGAACGAGGAGAGTGCCTCGAGGGACTCGAGGAGTTCATCGGGCATCTCAGCAGAGCTCCTGATGCGCCTCAGCTCGGCGACGATGAGGCCGACCTGCTCCCTCAGAGCCTTCCTCATCCTCACCGTCGCGCTCACCGTGAAATTGGACTCGAGGAGGCATTTTGTGATGTAGTCCTGCTTCGAGAGGCCGCTCAGGGCGACCTT
>NZ_DAWEMK010000097.1:0-7072 GCF_052362415.1 Paratractidigestivibacter sp.
GCAGAACGAGGGCCGCAAGATCATGCACCTGCCCGAGGTCCGCGTGAACTGCACCTGCGTGCGCGTTCCCGTGATGCGCTCGCACTCCGAGAGCATCACCGCCGAGTTCGAGCGGCCGATCTCGCCCGACGAGGCTCGCGAGATCCTCGCTTCCGCGCCCGGCGTCAAGGTCGTTGACGACCCTGCGAACCTGCGCTACCCGATGCCGCTCGACACCTCCGACCAGGACCTCGTCTACGTCGGCCGCATCCGCCGCGACCTCAGCGCCCCCGACGGAGTGAACTCCCTCACCTTCTGGTGCTGCGGCGACCAGATCCGCAAGGGCGCCGCCACCAACGCCGTCCAGATCGCCGAGTACCTCGTCTAAGCTTCGGTAACCTTGCGTTTAACTTAGGGATGGGCGCGGACTTTGTGAAGCTATTTCTCGCAAAGTCCGCGCCCATCCTTTATTTAGTAATGCGCGAGTGTCCCGCGAATGCCGCGGCCGCCGACATTCACCTTCAGCCAGTGACAGTCACCCAGTGATGGTTCACCTGCAGCCGGTGACAGTCATTGGGTGATGGGTGTCCCAGGGTGATGGGTGTCCCAGAAAGCTGCACGCAATGACTGTCACTCAGTAATGGTGGGAGCGGCGAGCCCGCTGCCGGCCGAGTGCGCTCAGTACCCGAGCCGTTCCAGCCAATCGACGATGATCGCGTTGAAGAGCGCCGGCTGCTCAAACTGAAGGTTGTGGCCTGCGACGTCGAGGACGGCGAAGGTCGCCCGCGGCAGCTTTGGCAAGAGAAGCTCCTGGTCTCGGAACCCGACCATAGAGTCCTGACGCCCGCAGACGATCGCGCAGGGTTCGCAGAAATCGGGGCCGTCTATCAGGTTCCGCACGCCGTGTGTCAGCGAGAAGTGCTCATCAACGGCATCGAGGAACTCCGGGTTCGCGCTCGCGAAGCCGGGTGCCTCCTCATCGCGGAAACGCTGCCAAGTCTTACCGTCGGCGCGCACGGCGTTCTGGAGGAAGCTCTTGCGTTCGGCCTCGGTCAATGTGGCCAGGAACTTCTCGTCGGCGGAAAGAAGCCGTCCCTCCTCGACGCGCCTTCGCGCGAGGTCGTCCACGGCAAGAGGGCAGATGAGCGCGGCTCCCGCGAGCCGCTCCGGGACGCTCGCCATCATCCCGAGCGCGAGGTAGCCGCCGTAGGACTGGCCGACAACAGCGGACTTCTTTCCCGGGGCGACCTCGTCCATGATGCGCAGGCACTCGGTGAGCATCGCGTCGCTCGAGGCCAGCGAGAGCGGCGCGCTGTTGCTGCGGCCGTGACCCGGCAGGTCAACGTAGACGCGCAACAAAGCGTCGGCTTTGCCCGCCTCGGCGATCGGCGGTTCCATGCAGCCGCGCATGAGCCCGAGCTCGCAGCCGAACCCGTGGAGCATCAGCATCGGAAGCCCGTCTGCCGGCCCTTCCACCTCGTAGTGCGTCGAGTACATCGGCGATTCCCTCCTTGCTCTGCCGCCGGCAGCGGACGGCCGCGGCGAGTGTGCCATACTGCAGAACAGTCTACGCAGAAAGGAAGCTCACATGGCGCTTCTGTCCAAGTATTACCTGCCTGGTCTCTACTTCGAGGACCATGCCGTCGACGTCCCGCTCGACTGGCGCGGGACGAGCCCAGCCGAGGTCGCCGGCGTCGACGACCCCGAGCCCTCGAGGCTCTCCCTGGCCTCCTCGTCGCTCGAGCCGGACCCCAGCTTCGCCGTAAAGAAACTCCGGCTCTTCTATCGCACGCTCTGCCTGCCGGAAAACGTTGGACGCGATCTGCCGCTCATCGTGTTCCTCCAGGGCGGCCCCGGCGGCGCCGGCCCCCGCGTGCTCGACGCCTGCACCGACGGTTGGATCGAGGAGGCGGTCAAGCACTTTCGCGTCATCCTTCCCGACCAGCGCGGCACAGGGCGCTCTTCTGCGGTCGACGGCCATCGGATGGAACAGGTCGCCGAGGAAGCTCGTGCACTCGGCCTCGATCCCGCTCGTCATCAGGCTGACTACCTCAAGCGCTTCCTCGCCGACTCCATCGTCCGTGACTTCGAGTATCTGCGCCTGGCTGAGTTCGGCGGCGCGCGCTGGGTCACGCTCGGGCAGAGCTATGGCGGTTTCCTCACGCTCTGCAACCTGAGCACGTTCCCCGCGGGCGTGGCAGCCTCCTTCGTCGGCGGCGGTATCCCGCACGTCCCCGCGAGCGCGGCCGACGTGTATGCGCACACCTTCCCCCGCATGGCCGAGAAGACCTGCTCTTGGTACCAGAAGTACCCCGTCGATCAGGAGCGCGTCGCCTTGCTGGCAGACAGGCTCTCCGCCGGCGACGTCGTGCTGCCGGACGGCTCGCCCTTCTCGGTGCGCAGGCTCCAGCTCGCGGGCGGCGGCCTGGGCATGAAGCCGGCGCCCGAGCGCCTGCACAACCTGCTCGACCTCGCGTTCTCTGAGGGCGACGGCAGCGCGGCCGGAGCACTCGCTGCTGCGGGCGGAGATGCACGGAAGGTCTATGTGAACCGCGGCTTCGCCGAGGGTGTCCAGACCCTCACCGGTTCTGCGACGAACCCGCTCTACTGGACGCTTCAGGAGTTCATCTACGCCGACGGGCATATGGATGAGCCCATCCGTTGGGCCGCTGCACGCGAGGCCGCCAAGCGCCCCGAGTTCTCCGAGGACGCGCGACCGCTCATGTTCTTCGGCGAGGCGATGTTCCCCTGGATGTTCCAGGAGGACCCGGCGCTCACGCCGTTCGCGGCGGCTATGGACGTCCTCATGGAGGATACCGAGTTCGGGCAGCTTTACGACGGCGAGCAGCTCGCGGCCAACTCCGTCCCGCTGCGCTGCACCGTTTACTTTGACGACCTGTACGTGGATTCGGGGCTCCAGCTCGACACGCTCTCGCGCGTCGGCAACAGCCGAGCGTGGGTCACCAACGAGTTCGAGCACGACGGTCTCCATGGGAACAAGGTCTTCAAGCATCTCTTCGATGAGGCTCGGGACCGCGGAGACCTCGAGGGCGTCCTCTCGTAGACGAAAAGCAGGATTTTGCTGGTATAAGGCGCTATTATATTGGCACAAGGGTTGGCACAATTAATAGTTGAGCCAACCCTTGTGCCTAACTATTCGAGGAGGAAACCCCTGCCTAAGCCTAGATTTCCTTCGCCAAAGCGTACGCTGCCCCGATGGCGTCGCGGATGTTGCCGGGTTTCTGGGCGTCCCCGATCGCGTGGACCGTCGTGTCGACGGCGGCGAGGCCGTCCGCGAGCGCCGAGTCAGGGCGATACCCGAGCGCGAGCACGAGCGTGTCCGCCCCCTCGATCACGTGCCTCTCGCCGTCCTTCTCATACGCGATCGTGTCCTCGGTGACCTTGGTCACCTTCGCACCCGTGATCGCGCGAACGCCCTTGCTCATCATCCTCGTGATGAGCACGGCACGCCCTGCGCCCGACTCGTTCGCCGCCAGCGCATCGGTCATCTCGAGGAGCGTTATCTCGCGGTTCGTCTTCGCGAGGTCATTCACGAGTGGCGCGAGGTAGTCGGCGGTCTCGCAGCCGACGGAGCCCCCTCCGACGATCACGATCCTCTTTCCGGGGTGGACACGGCCGTAGAGGATGTCGTCTGCGGTGCAGACCTGCTTGAAGCCCGTCATCGACGCGGGGACGATCGGCTCGGCGCCGTAGGCGGCGACGACCTCGTAGCCTGCGTAGTCGCGAGCGATGTCCTCCGCGGTGAGCCGCTCGCCGAGGCGCACCTCGACGTCCTCCTGCTCGAGCCTGCGCGCCTGGTACTTGATGACGCGGCAGAGGTCCTGCTTCGCGATGGGCACGGCGGCGATCCGCATGGTGCCGCCGACCTCGTCCTGGTCGTCGACCACGACGACGTGGTGCCCGCGGCGCGCGGCCACGAACGCGGCCTCCATGCCCGCGGGGCCCGCGCCCACCACCAGAATGTCCTTCTTTGCCGCGGCGGGCTCTACCGCGCCGTCGTCGCCCTCGACGTCCGGGTTCACCGTGCACGAGATCGGCTTGCCGAACATGATGCCGCTGAGGCAGCGCAAGCAGCCGATGCAGGGGCGGATATCGGAGGTCATGCCCTCCGCGGCCTTCCTCGCGAACTGGGCGTCGCAGACGTTCGCGCGTCCCATCATGCAGGCGTCGGCGTAGCCGTCCTCGATGAGCTCCTCGGCGACCCACGCCTCGGTGATGCGCCCGACGGTCGCCACGGGGATGCTCACGTGCTTCTTTATCTCGCGGGACAGCGCGGCGTGGCTCGCGGGGGCGGTGCCGTTGCCGGGGATGGCGCTGCCGCGCTTGATGGTGGTGCCGCCCGAGACATGGAGCATGTCGACGCCTGCCCGCTCGAGCTGCTTGGAGACGTAGACCTGGTCGCGCAGGGTGAGCCCGCCCTCGGAGTACTCGTCTCCGGAGATGCGCACGTCGATGATGAAGTCCTCGCCGCAGCGCTCGCGGACCTCGCGCACCACATCGAGCGTGAGCTTGAGGCGCCCGTCGATGTCGCCGCCGTACTCGTCGGTGCGCTTGTTGTAGAGCGGCGTGAGGAAGCCTCCCAGGAGCCCGTGCGCGTGCGCCGCGTGGACCTCGACGCCGTCTGCGCCGGCGCGCCTCATGCGCTCGGCCGCGTCGCCGAACTGGCGGATGATGGCCTTGAGCTCCTCGCGCGTGACGGGGCGCGGCGCCTCGCGGGCGTAGTAGGGCCCCACGAACGACGGCGCGATGAGCCTCGGCGTGCCGGGGACGGGAAAGGCCATGAACGCGGGGTGGAAGAGCTGCGGCAGGATCTTCGCGCCGTGCTCGTGGACGCTCGCGCAGAGCTTCTCCCAGCCGGGGATGAAGGAGTCGTCGGCCATGCACATGTCGTAGGTGGGCTCCACTGTGACGACCTCGGTCACGATGAGGCCGACACCGCCCTTCGCGCGGTTCGTGTAGTGCTCGATGAGCGCGTCCGAGACGTGCCCGTGGTCGACCGCGAGGTTCGTGGACACCGGGGGCATCCAAAGGCGGTTCTTCACGGTCTGGGTCCCCACCTTGATGGGCGAGAACAGCATCGGGTACTTCTCCATGGTTCGTTCCTTCCTCGGTATGCGTCGCGTGGGCTGGGGGGCAGTAGATCCCGGCAACTCGCCGACCCGCCCCATTGATGGCATTTTTGCCCTGTGGCTCGGGTATCGTGGTAACGAAATCGGCGAGGGGAGTCCTATGGCGGGCGAGAAGGTCATCGAGCGTCTGCGCGCGGAGGCGGCGCTTCCGAGCACGTACCAGCGCGGCGTCGCGATCTGGCGCGACGGGGGCGTCCTCAAGCTCGCCAAGAACGGCGGCGAGCTCGGCTCGACGGTCGGCCTCAGGGGACGCGTCGCCGGCTCGGACGGCGGTTACTACTCGGTCTCCGTCGACCTCGACACCGGTTCTGGGGAGGTCCTCGATTACTCCTGCGGCTGTCCCGCCGCGGCGAATTACGACGGCATGTGCAAGCACGAGGTCGCGCTCGCGCTCGAGTACCTCAACGGCCCCGCGCCACAGCCCGCCGCCCCTGTCGCGAGCCTCTATTCCGTTCCCGCTCCCCGCAGGCCGTCGGAGTCCGCGACGAGCGGCGCCGTGAGCGACCTTTTGCAGGAAGCCACCGAGCGGCGTCTGCGCGACGCGGGCGCCCGGCGCCGCCGGGCCGCGGGCGCGCTTCGCGGCGAGCGGCCTGCCGAGAAGGCGACGCTGCTCGTCCACCTCGGCGAGTCCGAGCGCTCCTTCAGCGGCGACGGCGCCGCCATGAAGCTCACCGTCCGTCGCGGCAACGCCAAGTACATCGTGAAGAACGTCGCCTCCCTCGTGCGCGCCTGGCGCGACGGCGACGAGGTCTCTTATGGAAAGAAGCTCTCCTTCGCCCACACGCGCGACGCTTTCGACGCGCGCTCGGCCGAGCTGCTTGATCTCGTGGGGCGCATCGTGGACACACAGCAGGCGCTCTACCTCTCGCGCTGGGACTATGCGGGCGGCGGGCGCGGGACCGATATCAAGGAGCTCCCGCTCTCGGACGCCGACGCGTGCGACGTGCTCGACGTCATGCAGGGCGCATCCGTCCAGTTTGACGTCGCGGCGGAGCCCGAGCGCGACCGCTGGGGCTACCTCGTCCCAAAGAAGCGCGCCCGCGATTTCCCGGTCGGGGAGGGCGACCCGGGCATCGAGTGCGAGATCATCGAGGGCCTATCTGGCGGCTACGACATCGTCCTGCCTGATTACCTGCGGGTCTTTGTCTCCGGCCAGAGATGCTACGTCGTGGAGCAGGACTGCGTCGTGCGCGCCTCCGCCGGCTTCGCGACCACGGCGGCCCCTGTGCTCGCCGCGCTCAGGAGGGGCTACGGCACTCCTCACGTGAACACGAGGGACGTCCCCGAGTTCTGCCGCTCGGTGCTCCCGGTGCTGCGCGACTGGTGCGACCTGGAGGCCCCGGCATCGCTTGCCGAGGCGGCACCGCCCGATCCCGAGTTCAGCTTCCGCATCAGCTTGGAGGACGGCCAGATCGTCTGCTGGCCGAAGGTCGCCTACGGGCAGTGGGAGACCCTCGTCGGCGGGCCCGAGGACATCCCGGGCCAGCCCCCGCGCGACCTCGCCGCCGAGTATCATGTGCTCGACGTCCTCGAGGATTATTTCCCTGTGGACGAGGGAAGGCTCGTATTCGACGAGGAGGACGAGGAGCTGCTCTATCGCCTTCTCACCGACGGGCTCGTGGAGCTCTCTGCCTTGGGCGAGGTGCTCCTCTCCGACAGGCTGCGCGCCATCAACGTACGCCCCTCGCCGAGCCTCTCGGTTCGCGCCACGGTAAAGAGCAACCTGCTCGACGTCGAGCTCGGCGCCTCGGGGCTCACCCAGCGCGAGCTGCTCGACTACCTCGCAGGATGGAAGCGGAAACAGAAGTTCGTGCGCCTCTCCACGGGCGACATCGTGCGCATCGGCGAGAACCTCCAGTTCGCCGATGAGCTCGCGGACGGCCTCGGCGTGAGCGTCGAGGAGCTCGTGGGCGGCGACTTTGGCCTGCCGAGCAGCCGGGCCC
>NZ_DAWEMK010000098.1:0-355 GCF_052362415.1 Paratractidigestivibacter sp.
CCACGACGGCCTGATCTACCGCGGCAAGCGCATCGTCAACTGGTGCCCCAACTGCTGCACCGCCATCTCCGACGACGAGGCCGAGTACCATGACGAGAAGGGCCACCTCTGGTTCCTTCGCTACCCGCTCGTGGAGCCTGTCGACGGCGTCGAGTACGTGACCGTGGCCACCACCCGCCCCGAGACCATGCTCGGCGACACCGGCATCGCGGTCTCGCCTTCCGACGAGTCCAAGGCCAAGCTCGTGGGCGCCAAGGTCATGCTGCCCATCGTCAACCGCGAGATCCCGATCTTCTCCGACTGGCACGTCGATGCCAACTTCGGCACCGGCTTCGTCAAGGTCACGCCGGCGCAC
>NZ_DAWEMK010000098.1:365-1400 GCF_052362415.1 Paratractidigestivibacter sp.
CTACGCCATGGGCCAGGCCCACGACCTGCCGCAGATCAACATCTTCGACGAGCATGCGGTCGTCGTGGACGGCTACGGCGAGTTCTCCGGCATGAACCGCGACGAGTGCCGCGAGGCCATCGTCAAGTGGTTCGACGAGCACGGGCTTCTTGACCACATCGAGGAGCTCGACCACTCCGTCATGCACTGCTATCGCTGCGACTCCGCGCTCGAGCCCTGGCTCTCTGAGCAGTGGTTCGTTGCCGTGGACAAGCTCAAGGAGCGCGCCACCGAGGTCGTCAAGAACGGCGAGATCAAGTTCCACCCGGCCCGTTGGACCGACACTTACCTCACCTGGATGGACAACCTCAAGGACTGGTGCATCTCTCGCCAGCTGTGGTGGGGCCACCGCATCCCGGTCTTCTACTGCGAGGACTGCGGCTGGGAGGACGCCCTCATGGAGGATACCGACGTGTGCCCGAAGTGCGGCGGCCACCACGTGCACCAGGACGAGGACGTCCTCGACACCTGGTTCAGCTCGCAGCTGTGGACCTTCGCCACGCAGGGCTGGCCCGACGACACCTCCGAGCTCGCCGAGCACCATCCGACCAAGGTCCTCGTCACAGCCCGCGACATCATCGCGCTGTGGGTCGCGCGCATGATCATGAGCTCGCTGTACTGCACCGACGAGATCCCGTTCCACGACGTCTACATCTACGCGACGATCCTCGCCAAGGACGGCAGCCGCATGTCGAAGTCCAAGGGCAACGGCGTCGACCCGATGCAGCTCATGGACAAGTACGGCGCGGACGCCATGCGCTACAACCTGCTCACGCTCATCACCAACAACCAGGACGTCAAGTTCGACGCGAACATCGACAAAAAGACCAAGCAGCTCATCGACAGCCCGCGCACCGAGCAGGCGCGCGCCTTCGTGACCAAGATCTGGAACGCGAGCCGCTTCGTCCAGATGAACCTCGAGGGTTACGAGCCGGGCGCGCCCAAGGCCGAGACCGCCGAGGACGCCTGGATGCTGAGCCGCCTCGCCCGCGCCGT
>NZ_DAWEMK010000098.1:1410-2244 GCF_052362415.1 Paratractidigestivibacter sp.
CTACAACTTCGGCGATTACGCTCGCAACATCCAGAGCTTCTTCTGGGGAGACGTCTGCGACTGGTACATCGAGCTCTGCAAGGGCCGCCTGCTCGACGGCACGCCGGAGCGGAAGCTCCAGGTCCAGCGCAACCTCGTGTATGTGCTCGACGTAAGCATGCGCCTGCTGCACCCCGTGATGCCCTTCGTTACCGAGAGCGTCTGGGACGCGCTCCCCGCGAGCGGCCTCGACGCGCACGACGCTCAGTTCCTCATGGTCGCCAAGTGGCCCGAGCCCGACGACCTCGCCGACTTCGTCAACGAGCGCGCCGAGGGCGATTTCGAGCTCGCCAAGCGCGTCATCTCCTGCGTGCGCTCCACGCGCGCCCGCTATCGCCTCTCGCCGAAGGCCGAGCTCGCCGTTGCCGTGCGCTGCTCCGCTGAGGACGCCGAGGTGCTCGCCGCGCAGGAGGGCTTCATCAAGTCCGTCGGCCGCGTGAGCGCGCTCACCGCTGGTCCCGATGCCGTCAAGCCCGCGGGCGCCGTGTCCGTCGCCGACGGCTCGCTCGAGATCTTCGTCGACCTCGGCGGCCTCGTGGACCTCGCGGCCGAGTCCGCGCGCCTGCAGAAGGAGCTCGCCAAGGCCCAGAAGGACCTTGCCAGCGTCGAGCGCACGCTCGGCAACGAGGGCTTCGTCGCTAAGGCCGCGCCTGCGGTGATCGAGAAGAAGCGCTCTCAGCAGGCGGAGCTCACCGCCACGATCGAGCAGCTCAAGGCTCAGATCGCGGACTTCGCGTAAAAGTCGAGCCCCTCGACAGGTCCGGCGCCCCGCCGGGGCTTCTCGCAAAGCTACGA
>NZ_DAWEMK010000098.1:2254-7012 GCF_052362415.1 Paratractidigestivibacter sp.
TACGAGCGCAAAGAGCGCGCTCAAAGAGCTTTGCCGAGAAGCCCCGGTGGGGCGCCTTCTTTCTCTGGCCCGTATTGTTTGCGACAAGTGATCTGGGCATTGGGCGATCGCGGCGGAGAAGGGCTTCCGGTACAGTGGCGCGTGGGAGGGCCCTGGAAGTCCCCGCTCAGTGTTGCGTCGGGAGGCCTGGGCTTGGTTGTGCGACCAGTATTCGGATGGCGCAAATCGCGGGTTCATTTCAGTTCGCTTTGACTGGAAGTCGCTATTAACACTTGGTTCGCCGGTCAGTATCGCAAATAGCTTTGTAGCGGAGCTTGACCGCCTGATTGGCCGGCAACGGGAGAGGGCAAGGCTCCTTCCCTTGATGCGAAGGGCAAATTCGTTGTTAGCCAGAGAGCCCTCGGGGCTTCTCGGCAAAGCTCTTTGCGAGGCGTCCTTTGCCGAGCGTAGCTTTGCGAGAAGCCCCGAGGGCTCCCCGAGGACTAACACGAGGATCAGAAGACCTAATCCCACCCCAAAAGGTCGCGGATCACCCGACTTGCGATCATCTGCCCCATGATGGGAGGGAAGTAGCTCATGGTCCCCAGCAGCGAGCCCGACTCGCGCCACTGCTCGTCGGTAATCTTGCCCATCCGCACGGGAAGCTCGTCCGAGTACAGGACCTCCAGGTCATTGATACCGCGGCGACGGCATTCTTTGCGCATGATGCGGGCGAGCGGGCAGTTGACGGTGTCCTCGATCCGAGCGAATCGCAGTCGGCAAGGGTCGAGCTTGTTGCCCCCGCCCATGGCGCTGATCTCTCGGATCCCCTGGTAGCGGCACCATTCGGCGAGCTGGAGCTTCTGCGCGACCGTGTCGATGGCGTCGACCACATAGTCGGGGCGGGGGAGCGCGCCCAGCTGCTCAGCCACGCTGTCCTTGCTGAGGAACTCCTGCACCGACGTCACGCGCGCCTCCGGGTTGATGTCGAGGACCATCTGTCGCATTACGTCGGCTTTCGCGCGGCCGATGGTGCTCGTGAAGGCGATCGCCTGGCGGTTCACGTTGCTCGGGGCGACGACGTCGCGGTCCAGCAGCACGAGGTTGCCGACGCCGCCGCGCGCGAGCGCCTCGGCGCAGTTGGAGCCCACGCCCCCGAGGCCGACGACCATCACCGTAGCCTCGTCGAGCCGATGAAGCCCTTCTTCGCCGAGGATGAGCCTCAGGCGGTCCTTGGTCGTCTCCGGCTGCTCGGTCGGCTCGGTCGCACCGGCGATATCGGCGTCGGCTGTTGCCAAGCCCACCTTGCCCGTATTCTGTTCTTCGGCTATATCCATTCGCTCAGCTCCTTAAACGTTCCGCTCCGCGAAGATGGTACACGAACGAAACCTTCCTACCCTATAGTTGTTCTTAACGTGATTACATCCTGAGGAGGTCCGTATGGACGAGCACAAGTCAGATATCCAGATCGCGCAGGAAGCGCGGACGCTGCCTATCTCGGAGGTGGCGGCCAAGGTCGGGCTCGATGAGGGGATGCTCGAGTTCTATGGCAGGACGAAGGCCAAGGTCGACATCCACGCCCTCGCGCAGAAGCCGCGCCGCGGTAAGCTCGTGCTCGTCACCGCGATCAACCCGACGCCCGCAGGCGAGGGCAAGACCACGACCTCGGTCGGCCTTGCCGACGCCTTGAACTCTATGGGCAAGCAGACGATGCTCTGCCTGCGCGAGCCCTCCTTGGGGCCGGTGTTTGGCATCAAGGGCGGAGCCGCGGGCGGCGGGTACGCCCAGGTGGTCCCCATGGAGGACATCAACCTGCACTTCACCGGCGACTTCCACGCCATCGGCGCCGCGAACAACCTGTGCGCCGCCATGCTGGATAACCACATCAAGCAGGGCAACGCCCTCTGCATCGACCCGCGCCGCATCGTGTGGAAGCGCGTCGTCGACATGAACGACCGCCAGCTCAGGCAGGTCGTCGACGGCCTCGGCGGCGTCGCCAACGGCATGCCGCGCGAGGACGGCTTCGACATCATCGTCGCCTCCGAGGTCATGGCCGCGTTCTGCATGGCGAGCGACCTCATGGACCTGCGCGACCGCCTCGGCCGCATGGTCGTCGCCTATACCTACGACCGAGAGCCCGTGACCGTCTCTGACATCCACGCCCAGGGCGCGATGGCGGCGCTCCTCAAGGACGCCATCAAGCCGAACCTGGTCCAGACTCTCGAGGGCAATCCGGCTTTCGTTCACGGTGGCCCCTTCGCGAACATCGCCCACGGATGCAACTCCGTCGAGGCCACCGATACCGCGCTTAAGCTCGCCGACTACGTCGTCACGGAGGCGGGCTTCGGCGCCGACCTGGGTGCCGAGAAGTTTCTCGACATCGTGTGCCGCGCCCAGGGCTTCTCGCCGGACGCGGTGGTCCTCGTTGCCACGGTCCGAGCCCTCAAGTATAACGGCGGCGTCGCCAAGGACGCGCTCACCGAGGAGAATCTCTCCGCGCTCGAGGTGGGCCTTCCCAACCTGCTCCGTCACGTCTCGAACATCAAGGACGTCTGGGGTCTCCCTGTCGTTGTCGCCATCAACGCGTTCCCGACCGACACACCCGCTGAGCTTGAGCTCGTTGAGCGTAAGTGCCAGGAGCTCGGCGTCAACGTCGCGCTCTCCGAGGTCTGGGCCAAGGGCGGCGAGGGCGGCCAGGCGCTCGCCGAGGAGGTCGCGCGCCTGTGCGAGGCCCCCAAGGAGTTCCGCTACGCCTACGAACTCGACCAGCCCCTGAAGGCCAAGATCGAGGCCATCGCACGGAAGGTCTACCATGCCGACGGCGTCGATTTCGAGCCGAAGGCAGCGCGGATGCTCAAGCAGCTCGAGGAGCAGGGCTTCGGCGGCCTGCCCATATGCATGGCGAAGACCCAGTACAGCTTCTCCGACGACGCTAAGCGACTGGGCGCCCCCGAGGGTTTCCGCATCACCGTGCGTGACGTCCGCGTGTCCGCCGGCGCGGGCTTCGTGGTCGCGCTCACCGGCTCGATCATGACGATGCCCGGCCTGCCTCGCGTCCCCGCCGCCGAGAAGATCGACGTCACGCCCGATGGCCGCATCGTCGGCCTGTTCTGATGACGAAAAGGGACAGTCCCTTTTTATCATTTCGGAGTTGATATGGATTCTAAACTGACCGATTCGAGCTGCTCGGGCTTTGCCGCGGCGCTCGCCGCGAAGCAGTCGGTGCCGGGCGGCGGAGGCGCCGCGGCGCTCGCCGGCGCGCTCGCGGCCTCGCTCTGCTCCATGGCGGGTGAGTTCACCGTGGGAAAGAAGCGCTACGCAGAGCACGAGGCGGACGTTCGCCGCATGCTCGCAGAAGCCGAGCGTTCCCGGCAGCGCCTCCTCGAGCTCGTCGACGAGGATGCCGAGGGCTTCGCCCCGCTCTCGCGCGCCTACGCGCTGCCGAAGGAGGACCCCTCCCGCGCCGCAATCATCGAAGAGGGGGCCAAGCGTGCCTGCGAGGCGCCCCTGCGCATGATGGAGGAGACCTGCCGTGTCATAGACCTCCTGGCCGAGATGGGCCAGAAGGGCTCGCGGCTCCTGCTCTCCGACGTCGGCTGCGGAGCGTATCTTGCCCGCGGGGCGCTCGAGGCGGCGAGCCTGAATGTCTACGCGAACACAAAGTCCCTCGCTGACCGCGAGTTCGCGCTCGCGACCGACGCCCGCTGCGACCGCATGCTCGACGAGTACGCGCCCAAGGCGGAGGCTGTGGGGCGATCGGCCACAGACCAGATCAGAAAGAGGTGCTAGCCATGGCGCAACTGCTCAAAGGCGCACCCGTCGCCAAGGCTCTTACCGGGGAGCTCGCGGGCCGCGTGGGGGAACTCGCCAAACGAGGCCTCGCCCCGAAGCTCGCGATCATCCGCGTGGGCGCCCGCGACGACGACTTGTCGTACGAGCGCGGCGCCCTCAAGCGCTGCGAGAAGGTCGGCATCGACGTGGAGCGCTATCTGCTTCCGGAGGACTGCCCTCAGGCGGGCCTGATGGCGGCCATCAGCGAGGTTAACGCGGACTCCGACATCCACGGGTGCCTCATGTTCCGGCCGCTGCCCGCCAGGCTCGACGAGGCCGCGGCCTGCGCCGCGCTCGACCCCGCGAAGGATGTCGACTGCATCACCGAGGGGTCGCTCTACGGCGTCCTCGCCAATCGGCCGAAGGGCTTCCCGCCCTGCACTGCCGAGGCCGTGATGGCGCTTCTCGACCATTACGGATACGACCTCGAGGGCGCCGACGTCACTGTCGTCGGTCGCTCGCTCGTCATCGGCAAGCCGGTTGCCATGATGCTGCAGGCGGCAAACGCCACCGTGACCATGTGCCACACGAGGACGCGCGACCTCGCCGCCAAGTGCAAGGCTGCGGACATCGTCGTCGTCGCGGCAGGACACATGGGGACTTTCGGTGCGGACTGCGCGGCCTCCGGCCAGGTCGTCGTCGACGTCGGCATCAACTGGGACGAGAAGAACAACAAGCTCGCCGGAGACGTCGACTTCGAGGCCGTGGAGCCCATCGTCGGCGCCATCACCCCGGTCCCCGGCGGCATCGGCGCCGTCACCACGGCGTGCCTTGCCAAGCACGTCGTCGAGGCGGCCGAAAGGACCCTTGCATGAGCGTAGATAAACCGCGTATCGAGGCCGCCGTCCGCGAGTTCCTCATCGGCATCGGGGAGGACCCCGACCGCGAGGGGCTGCAGGGCACGCCGGACCGCGTTGCCCGCGCCTGCGAGGAGATCTTCGGGGGCCT
>NZ_DAWEMK010000099.1:0-1753 GCF_052362415.1 Paratractidigestivibacter sp.
CTTCACGCCGTACCGCGCGTAGTACTCGTCGATCGCGGCCTTGAGCTCGGGGGTGATGAGCTTGCCGTCGAGTGCCTCGACGACCTCGGCCATGGTCACGATGGAGGCCACCGGGAAGCCGTACTTCTCCTGGATCTCCTGCTGGGCCGTGACCTTGCCGCCCTTGCCGACCTCCATGCGGTTGAGGCTCACGATGAGGCCCTTGACCTTGACGTTCGCGGCGGCCATGACCTTGGGGTAGGTCTCGTCGATGGACTTGCCGGAGGTGGTCACGTCCTCGACCATGACCACTCGGTCGCCGTCGGCGAGCTGGTAGCCCAGCAGGTTGCCCTTGTCGGCGCCGTGGTCCTTGGCCTCCTTGCGGTCGGAGCAGTACTTGACCTCCTTGCCGTAGAGGTCGTGGAACGCGACGGCGGTCACGACGGAAAGGGGGATGCCCTTGTACGCGGGCCCGAAGAGCACGTCGAAGTCGTCGCCGAAGTTGTCGTGGATCGCCTTGGCGTAGAACTCGCCGAGCTTCTTGAGCTGGTGGCCGGTGACATAGGCGCCCGCGTTCATGAAGAACGGCGACTTGCGGCCGCTCTTGAGCGTGAACTCGCCGAACTTGAGGACGTTGCTCTCGACCATGAAGTCGATGAACTCGCGTTTGTAATCTTCCATGGGTTCTCCTGCCGCTTGGGTGCCGATGTTTGTCTTGCGCTGCCTAGATTCTAGCCGCTCGCGCCGCGATGGGGTACGGTAGAGCAGTCAAGATACGCGTCATCCTAAGGGAGTCTTATGGATCGCAACACCATCGCAAGCCTCTATGCGGACGCCGATGCGCTCGGCGGGCAGACCGTGACCGTCGCCGGCTGGGTCCGCTCCATCCGCGACATGAAGAACTTCGGCTTCGTGACCCTGAACGACGGCAGCTGCTTCAAGGACCTGCAGGTCGTCGTCAACCGCGAGCGCCTCGGCGACGAGGTCTACGACGGCGTTATCGCCCAGTCCGTGGGCGCCGCGCTCGCCTTCACCGGTGTGCTCGAGCTCACCCCCGACCGCCCGCAGCCCTTCGAGCTCCAGGCCGCGACCATCGAGGTCGAGGGCATCTCTGCGCCCGACTACCCGATGCAGAAGAAGCGCCAGACCCGCGAGTTCCTCCGCACTCAGCAGCACCTCCGCAGCCGCACGAACCTTTTCCGCGCGGTTTTCCGCGTGCGCAGCGTGGCCGCCTTCGCCATTCACAAGTTCTTCCAGGAGCGCGGCTTCGTCTACGTGAACACGCCGATTATCACCGCGTCGGACGCCGAGGGCGCCGGCGAGATGTTCCGCGTGACCACGATCGATCCCGCTAACCCGCCCCGCAAGGACGACGGCAGCATCGACTACAGCCAGGACTTCTTTGGCAAGCCGACGAACCTCACCGTCTCCGGCCAGCTCCAGGCCGAGAACTTCGCGCTCAGCTTCGGCGACGTCTACACCTTCGGCCCGACCTTCCGCGCCGAGAACTCCAACACCCGCCGTCACGCCGCCGAGTTCTGGATGGTCGAGCCCGAGCTCGCCTTCTGCGACCTCGCGGGCGACATGGCCTGTGCCGAGGAGATGCTCAAGTACGCCATCAACTACGTGCTCGAGAACTGCCCCGACGAGATGGAGTTCTTCAACAAGTTCGTCGATAAGGGCCTGCTCGAGCGCCTGCGTCACGTGGCGAGCTCCGACTTCGCCCGCGTGACCTACACCGAGGCCGTCAAGTTCCTCGAGGAGGCCCAGGCCG
>NZ_DAWEMK010000099.1:1763-2919 GCF_052362415.1 Paratractidigestivibacter sp.
GCCGCCGGCAAGAAGTTCGAGTACCCCGTGAGCTGGGGCTGTGACCTGCAGACCGAGCACGAGCGCTTCCTCACCGAGGAGCACTTCAAGCGCCCGACCTTCGTCACCGACTACCCGGCCGAGATCAAGGCCTTCTACATGCGCATGAACGACGACGGCAAGACCGTCGCCGCGGCTGACTGCCTCGTTCCCGGCATCGGCGAGATCATCGGCGGCTCCCAGCGCGAGGAGCGCCTCGACGTCCTCGAGCGCCGCATCCAGGAGCTCGGCATGGACCCGGAGCAGTACAAGTACTACCTCGACCTGCGCCGCTACGGCGGCTGCAAGCACGCCGGCTTCGGCCTGGGCTTCGAGCGTCTGGTCATGTACCTCACCGGCGTCGACAACATCCGCGACGTCCTGCCGCACCCGCGCACCGTGGGCAACGCGGACTTCTAGACCGTTGATTCGGGGCGGGCACGGATTTAGCGGCAAAGAATCAGCGCGAAATCTACGCCCGTCCCTGAGCTCGCACGACGATGGAGGATGCAATGGGGATCTGGTCCAAGAACCTCTCTCGCCGCGCGTTCATTGCCGGCATGGGCGCCGCGGGCCTCGCGGGGTGCTCCGGCGGGGCGTCTGCTGCGGGCGGTCCTGCGCCCGCAGCCAAAGAAACGATCTATGATCGCGGCGTCGACGCGGCCGGAGGCGCCGGCTCGGAGACCGACGCCTCGCTCTCAAAGGACGCGCAGGTCACCGTGGGCATGGTGGGCGACATCCTCGTGCATACTTGGGTCTGGAAGCCGGGCGTGGCCGAGGACGGCTCGCGCAACTACGACGGGATCTTCGAGCACGTGAAGCCCATCATCGAGGCGCTCGACGTGGCGATGCTCGACCAAGAGACGATCCTCGGAGGGACGTCGTTCGAGTTCTCCGGCTACCCGTGCTTCAACAGCCCGCAGGAGTTTGCCGACGCGGAGGTCGCGGCTGGCTTCGACGCGGCGCTTCACGCGTCGAACCATGCGCTGGACGTCGGGTTCCCGGGCATCGAGGCAGATCTCTCGTACTGGCGCTCGCGCTTCCCGGACATCGTGGTCACGGGCATCGCGGACACCGAGGAGGCCTCCCGCGCCGTCCCGATGATCGAGCGCGCGGGCCGCAAGATCGCGCTGCTCAA
>NZ_DAWEMK010000099.1:2929-6992 GCF_052362415.1 Paratractidigestivibacter sp.
CATCAACAACGAATGGCATCCCGCTGCCCAGCGACGCGCCGTGGTGCGTGAACATGCTCGATGACGCCCGCGTGGAGGCTGACTTCGCCGCCGCGCGCGACGCAGGCGCCGACGCGATCATCTGCGCGCCGCACTGCGGCACCGAGTACGCCGAGGGCCCGGACGGGGTGCAGACGTACTGGGCGAGGAAGTTCGTCGATCTCGGAGCGGACGCCGTGTTCTGCAACCACCCGCACGTCATCCAGCCCTTCGAATGGCTCGAGGGGCCCGAGGGCAAGCGCGTGCCGGTGTTCTGGTCGCTCGGCAACTTCGTGTCCACGATGGCACGCATGGATGGGATGGTCGGGGCGCTCGGGCACGTGACGCTCGGCTTCTCGGGCGGGAAGTGCTCGGTTGCGGCGGCGGGCATCACGCCGCTCGTTACGCACAAGGCCTTCGGCCCGGAGCTCAGCACCTACTCGCTCGCGGATTACACCGAGGAGCTCGCCGCGGCAAACGCCGTCCGGCGAGACGAGGGCTGCGGGGGCTTCAGCCGCCAATGGTGCGTCGGCTTCTGCGCCGGTCGCCTGGGCGACGGCTTCGATCCAGCGACCTGCGAGTTCACGGCATAGGGCGCCAAGCTGGGGCGGGCGACGGCACCGAGACGCTGGCGGCGGGCGCGCTTTTCGCGGCAAGAAGAAGCGCGAGAATTGCGGCGGGCTTTTGGGTCAGGGCCCCACATCAACGGGGGGAGAACGGTTGAAGGTTAAGACTCTGATCTCTATTGGATCGTCGCTGTCCTTGGCGCTCGCGCTCGGCGGGTGCGCCGCGCCCGCCGTCGACGCGGGAAGCGGCCCTGCGCCCGAGGGGTCCAAAGGGGTCGTCGAGGATCGCGCGGCGGATGCTGTCCCCGATGCGGGGGACAACCAGGCGCAGGCAGATGATGTGAGCGGTGCGAGCGACGACCCAGCCGATGCAACGCCCATCCCTGCGTCCTTGGCCGACGACCTCCGCGCTTCTCTCCACATCTCGGAGCGCTGCTACGAAGACCTCGACCATGGCCCGAAGCCCGCCGACTGCCAGAAGTACATCGTCTTGCACGATACCGAGGGCGATTCGTCCCCGGCGGACACCATCGACTGGTGGGAATCGAACGGCAACCTCGTCGCGGCGCACTTCGTCGTGGGCAAGGACGGCTCGATTGCCCAGTGCGTGCCCCTGGACCGGATCGCGCACCACGCCGGGTTCGGCGACGCGGGGAAGAACGCGCTCTATGGCGTCGAGGACGAGTCCCGCGACGACAAGCTCGGCACGCAGCCCATCGGCCCGGCGCACCCCGACTATGGGATGAACTCCTGGTCGGTCGGCATCGAGATCGTCCATGTGGGCGGGTCGGGCGACTACCCGAAGGTCCAGCTCGAGGCGCTCGACGGGCTCGTCGCCTATATAGATGCGTATTGTGGGTTCGAGAGCACCATCATCGACCACAAGGCGTGGCGCGACGGCAACTCGGACACCTCGCCGGAGTTCGCGGCCTACCTCGCTAATTATCAGGAGACCCGCACGCACGACGGCCAGTCGCGCTAAGAGCGGCACGCTACGCTGCCCATGGGCCCTGCCGCCCATTACGTTAGGAGCAACGATGTTCTGCCCAAGCTGCGGAAAGCAAATCGAGGACGACTCCGTCTTTTGCCCCGAGTGCGGGGCGCGGGTCAAGGTCGGGGCCGTCGGCGACGATGCGGCCGACGCGACCGTCGTGCGCGACCTCGTGTCCAACGGCGGGGGCACCTACCAGCTCACCTTCCAGTCCAACATCCCCGCCGGCTCGACCTCGCCGCGCTCCGTGACCATCGCGCCCGCCGGCTCCGACCGCACGTGGGACGCCGTCGGCTTCACCTACAACCCGCCCGCGCCGAAGGAAGACAAGAAGGACGAGAAGAAGGACGACTCGTCGAGCAAGTCCTCCGACGCCTCGTCTCCGACCAAGGTCGTGGTCGTCCAGCCCGTGGTCGAGCACATCGACTCAGCCGACTACATCCTCCCGAACAGCGACAAGGTCTACTACTCGAGCTCCGACTTCGGCGGGCTTTCCGACTGGGAGCTCTACGTTGCCCGCAACGAGATCTTCGCCCGCCACGGCCGCGCGTTCCGCAACGCCGACCTCGCGCGGTACTTCTCGCGAAAGTCCTGGTACGTGCCGCGGTATTCCTCCGAGGAGTTCGACTCGATGCCCTCGCCGCTCAACGACTACGAGAAAAAGAACGCCGACGCGCTCCTGGCCTACGAGAAGTCGATCGGCTCGCAGTACCTCCACTAACCGTTCGCGGCCTGCGCCGGGCGGGCTGTGTCAGATGACTTATGCCTGACGGGCTGCGTCAGGGCAAATCACAGAGATAGGGGACAGGCACGGGTCCCGCGGCTCAAAAGCGCGGGGCCCGTGCCCGTCCCTTGGGTGCCTTGGCGGCGAATAGACGCCGTAGTTCGGCGGCCGTCCTCTTGAGGCTAGAACGCGATGCCGAGGACGAGGAGTACCGCGCAGATGGCGAGCACGGCGTAGTCGGCGGCGACCATCGGGTAGCGCTTGTAGCTGCTCTCGCGCGTGCGCAGGTAGAACCCGCGCTGCTCGGCGGCGAGGGCCGTGGCGTCCGTCTTGCCCACAGAGCTCACGAGCAGGGGCACGCACAGCGGCAGCATGAGCTGCAGCTTGCGGATGGGGTTCTTTGTGTCGTACTCGACGCCGCGGGCGGTCTGCGCCTCCATGATGGCGTTCATCTCTTGGCTGAACACGGGGACGAAGCGCAGCGCGGTCGTGAAGGTGAACGCGTAGCGGTAAGGAACGTGGAGCACCTCCACCACGGCGTTGGCGAGGTCGTTCAGCTTGGTCACGCTGAGCATGAGGATGAGCGGCAGGGCCACGCCGAGCAGGCGCAGCGCGGCTTTCGTGCCCGTGACCAGGCCGTCGACCGTAACCCAGGCGCAGACGACCGCGCCGGTGCGGATGAAGGCCGTCTGCAGCACGAGCATGATGACGGAAAGAGGGACCATCAGCTTGGCAAGGCTCACCAGGCCCGCGTTCGCGTGCGCGTAGGCGCCGAGCACGAACGTGAGCGCCAGGAGCGCTATGAGGAGCGCGTAGGTGTCCCCGAGGAAGGTGGCGAGGATGATCGCCGCCGCCAGGGCGAGCTTGGTCACGGGGTTCAGCTTGTGCAAAAGGGAAGTGCCCGGAATGTAATCGATGACGCTACCCACGGTGGACCATCTCCTCCACGAGGTCGACGACTTGGGAAACCTCGCTTATGTTCGCGAACGCCGGGTCGACGTCGCGCGCGAGCTCCTTGGAAAGCGCGATGACCTGGGGCGGCTCGACGTAGGCCGCGGCCATCAGGTCGTCGTCGGCGAACACCTGGCTGGCCTCGCCGCGCGCGAGGATGCGGCCGTTGGCCATGACGACCAGGCGCTGCGCGAAGTCGCTCACGACCTCCATGTCGTGGCAGACCATGATCACGGCGCAGCCGCGGCCGGACATCTCGCGCACCGTCTCCATGACGGTCATGCACTCGCGGTAGTCGAGGCCGCTCGTGGGCTCGTCGAGGAGCACGACGTCGGGGTCGAGCACGACGACGGAGGCCAGGGCCACCATCTGGCGCTGCCCGCGGGAAAGCGAGAAGGGCGACTCGTCGAGCGGCAGCCCGAAGCGCTCGGCGACCGCGGCGGCCTTCTGGCGCGCCTTCGGCTCGGGCATGCCGTGGAGCGTGAGACCGAAGGCGACCTCCTCGAGCACGGTGTCCTTGCAGATCTGCCGGTCGGGGTTCTGGAAGAGCGTCGCGCAGTGGGCGGCGATGGTGGAGGTGGGAACGCCCTTGGTGTCGATGCCCGCGATGCGCACGGTGCCGGACGCGGGGCGCAGAAGCCCGTTGAGCAGCTTTGTCAGGGTCGTCTTGCCCGCGCCGTTCTGGCCGACGATGCCCACGAGCTCGCCGGGATAGACGCGCATCTGCAGGTCGTCGACGGTCGCGCCGCCGTTGGGATAGGCGAAGTTCACGTGGTCGAGCTCGACCACCGGCTCGACTCCCTCGGCCTGCGG
>NZ_DAWEMK010000100.1:0-1047 GCF_052362415.1 Paratractidigestivibacter sp.
AAGTAGCGAGAAACAGCAACGAGAAAGCGCCCGCCCGGGTTTCTCTTCGGCTCAGTCCTCGGCGCAAAGAGCGCGCCTGCGGAGGTCGCCTACGAGAAGCCGCGGCGGGCCCTTTCTCGTTGTCGCGTTCTCTTGGGTCCCGAAAAACCGGCCCGGACAAGAATGAACTGCGCGAAAAACTAAGACGCTTAAATGAAGACCACGCCGCAAGGGTCCGGCCCCGGAACTCCTCCGGGGCCGGACCCTTCAGCTTGGCCCGCCTCCTCCCGATGTTCCAACGGGCGGCGGTTCAAATATCTGTCGGGAGGCCCCGTTCTTTGCGGAGAGCGCGCTTCGGGCCAAACGCAGAGGACTGGCTTCGGGCCAATTCCTCTCGCGCGCCCAGTTTATTTGTGACTTGCTGCGCACTAAACGAGTACTAAGATCTTTGGCGACTAATTTACCTGCGGTTTTATATCGTCAAAGAACTCCGATACCCCATACACCCCCAGCAAGTCACAAATAAACTGAGCAAGCGCATCAGCGAGGCGTCCAAAGTCTTAGTCAAACACCAAATCGTGCCAATCCACAAACAACTGCGACCGTAAATCGCGAGTAGCGACCATCTGCGAGGCGGTCTTTTGCTTCCTCGGCTTACCGAGCGATTGCGCAACGATCTCGCAAAGGGCGTCGAATCGATCCGGCGAGCGAATTTGCTCGTGTGTGACGGGAAGCACTTGATACCCCATAAGCTCAAGTGCGGTCATGCGCTCCGAATCCGACAGATAGCTCCTTTGGTTGTTATGAAACGCCAGCCCTTGGCACTCCAAGTCGAGCTCTTCGCCCCAAACAAGGTCCCCGTAGCAGCAGTCTCGGTTCGCGAGCAGGCGCGCCTTTCCGGACAGCGGGATTCTTTTGTTATGCTCGAAGCCGCCGAGACCTTCCCCGCCAAGCCTTTTTGGAAGCCCCAAGAGCATCCCCATTTGCACCTCGAAGGGCGAAGCAGCCTCGGGACAAACCAGCTCCGCTGCGCGGAGCACAACCTCGACGGCCTCACCATCCTATTCA
>NZ_DAWEMK010000100.1:1121-6877 GCF_052362415.1 Paratractidigestivibacter sp.
GCAGCCTTTTACGCCCGCGGCTCGATTCGCTTCGCTCGGCGAAGGCCGCAAGCTCCGCAGGCGTGACCAAAGGCTCGCGGATCCAAAGCTCAGAGAGCTTCCCGTCAGGCGTCGTACAAGGGGACCAACCGCCATACCGAGGCAAACCTCCAGCTTCGAGTCGTCTCTGAAGGAACCTGCGGATGGGCGCAGGAGCTCGATAAACAGCGAACGAACCGCACAGCTCGCTCGCGAGCATCACGGTCTTGATCAGCGACGAGCGGCCCGCGAGCTGCTGCAGGGTAAACGCAGGGGACGTTACGGCAAGTTCATCGGTCAGGTGCATCGACGTGACGACTTGCAGGGCACCGCCCCAAGCATGAAAGCGAACGACGGTCGACGCGTGGACATCTTTGGCCGAGCCCACAAGCACGTCCACAGGTGCGCTCATGCCAGAAGCCAAGAGCAGGCATGCATCGCGAACGGCTTGCGATACCTGTCCCGAGCGCCGCCATTTGGCACCGTCGCTCAGGCACGCCTTGCAGAGGGAAAGCTCTTGGAGCATATCGAAGCGGAGACGCTCGATCTCGGAGCGCGAAAAATGCCTCTGCAAATCGGCATCATCGGCCGGCGCGCCTGTCAAAAGCCGGACAACGGGCGGGATACGCCAAAACTCGAAAGCCGATATGTCGCAAATCACTGTTTCCATCGGCAAAGCCTATCATTGGCGGCCGACCGGACGGTGCGCATCTCGGTAGGCGGCGCCTAGGCACGACCAACGTAAGGCGCACCATTTACACTCAGTCGGTTTATTTGTGACTTGCATCCAATGCAGCAAGTATCAGGCTGAACAGCATGGACAAAATGCCTGGTAATTAGAACGGGCACGCCGCTGATACTCAGTCGAAGCGTCACAAGTCACAAATAAACTGAGCGAAGCAACTTACAGCCACCCCTGAACGCCGCTCAAAGCCCTTAGCGCAGCCAAACAAAGCGAAACAAGGGGCCGTCGGCGCTCCGACGGCTCCCCGTCCTAGGTTAACGAGTAGAACCAGCGCCTACGCCTGGTGGGCGTAGTCGACCTCGCCGCGGCGAGCAGTCGCTTGCTCCCAGTCGCGCGTGCCCACAAAGACGTCCTGCTTGTAGGGGTTCACGCCAAGCTTCTTTGCACGGTAGGCGATGTAGCCGATGGCGGCGATGTTCACGACGAGCGCCACGACGGACACGATAGTGGCGGCCACGGGGCTCAGGTTGGAGTGCGTCACAAAGATGGACTCCTCCTGGAAGTACGGGAACACCTGCGCGAACATGCACCAGATGGCCAGCGTGAAGGCGCGGTTCTGGATCCAGCCGCCCTTGTTCCACAGCATGCCGGCGACGGTCGGCGCGAGCAGCAGCGCGAAGCCGCAGTACCAAGCATGGAACGGCAGGCAGTTGTAGGTGTAGCAGAAGTTCCAGATATCGTAGGCGATGATGTAGACCCAGGTCATGTCGGGCCACAGCATGTCAGTCTTGTCCTTGGAGGCGTAGACGCTCCACCAGCCGGTCATGCAGAAGATGTTGATGATGCCGGCGATGCCGTTGAACACATTATTCCAGCCTGCGAGCTGCGTGGCGCCCTCGGAGGTCACCCAGGTGGTCTCGCCGAGCGCCAGGAAGTGGTAGGCGCTCTCGAAGTCGGATACGACGGCGATCATGATGTTGATGGCGACGATCACGAACGGCCAGGCACGGAACCAGTGCGCCTTGCCGATCTTTCCCCACTGGTACTTGATGGCGATGAAGCCCCAGCAGCCAGCGAGAGCGGCGTAGACCTTCGCGTAGTGGAACCAGCTGTTCTGGTACACGTGGGTGGGGTTGGTGAGCGCCCACTCGGCGCCGTTCGCCACGCCGATGCCGATGGCGACGCAGTAGATCGTCATCGCGAGCGGGGCCGCGCCAAAGATGATCGCTGCGCCCACCTTGCTCCGGCGCCCGACCTCGTTCAGGACGATGAGCCCCACGAACACCATGACCCAACCGAGCCAATGGATGGCCGTGTTGGAACCCCAGACGTCAAACAACATAGTGACCTTCCTTTCCTTGTATGACGCTATGCTCAGCGCGGCGCCGCGGGCGACGTCGCGTCGTTGCCCATTCGACGGCCCGAGGAGCGCAGGCCCCAGGGCCGCGGCGGCCGAGCGCCGCAGACCTACAGGTCGAGGTGCAGCGTATCGGCTATGAGGTCCTCCAAAACCTGGTCGTCGGCATCGGGATGCTGGCGCAAGAACCCGATCAGGCCAAAGACGAGCAGATAGAACGTCTCGTAGGTATGCTTGATCTCGATCTGGTGGTAGCGAGCGTAGTCGCGGGCCGTCGAGTCCGTGACGTAGCGGGCGATCGCCTCCGAGGCCCTCTGGAGGAACTGCAGGTACAGCGATGCGTTCTCGTCCTTGAGCAAGAGCTCGCGGAAGGCGTCGCGCTCGAAGAGAAGCTCGCGCAGGAGCTTCACGCAATCGCGCAGGGCGCCCGCGACGTCAAGCCGCGTTCGCGCCTCGTTCCATTCGCGTATGGCGGCGACGAAGCCCTCGGTATAGAAGTCGAGGATGGCGTCGGTGACGTCTTCTTTGCGGGCGAAGTAATGGTAGAAGAGGCTGCGCGTGATGCCGGCTGCCTCGGCGATGTCCTTGACCGAGGTGCGCTCGATGCCCTTCTGCTCGTAGAGCGCAAGGGCCGCGCGAACAATCTGCTCGCGGCGCGTGGCCGCGGTGGACGTCAGGTCCATGCGAGCTCCCCTCGTTATGGTGTTGACACTATGTCAATACCATAACGAGGGGAGAGCCCCTCCGCAGCGAGCTCTCGGCAAGCGGCTAGATCCGGTCGACGAGCTCGTCGATTCCCTTCGAGGCGAGGTGCCCCGAAGCGGGGGCATAGTCCGGCGAGGGGTACCCGAGCGGGAACATCCCCACGAGGTCGTAGCCTGCCATCTGGGGGAACGCCTCCTGGAGCGCCGGGGCGTCGAAGCAGGCGACCCAAGTGGTCCCGAGGCCCAGGTCCTGCGCCGCGAGCATGATGTGCGTCCCCACGATGCTCGCGTCGACATCCGCGAAGTTCGCGCCGTCGTACTTGCGGGTCCACGCCTCGTCGCGGGCGGCGCCGAGCACGATCACGACCTTTGCCCCGAAGCCGAAGCGCGTGGTGGCGTTGAGGCGGGCGAGCGCCTCGGGGTCCGTGACCACCCAAGCGTGCCAGGGCTGCTTGTTGCACGCGGTCGGGGCCACACGGGCGGCCTCGAGCAGCGCGTCCACCTTCTGCGGCTCGACCGGCTGGTCGGTGAACTCGCGGCAGGAATAGCGCTCGTAGGCGAGGGTGAGGAAATCGGTCATGATCGTGGTCCTTTCTGTTTGACTGCCTGGTCTGCGGGCACCTGGTCAGGGAGCGGAGTCGACGACGCGCGGCCTAGTCGTCGACGAAGCCCACGCGATAGTTGGCGAACACGACGGCGCCCTCCTCCTGCGTGGCGTCGAGATCGACATCGGCCCAGATGCCGAAGTCGCGGTCGTCGTCGGAGTCGCGGAACACCTGGTGGACATGCCACACGTGGCCGCCGTCCTCGCGGGGGCGCTTCTCGTCGGACTCGTCGATGGTGTAGTAGGCCGCCGAGCGCGCGTCCCCGTCGAGGATGATCTCCTCGTGCTCGTCGTGGAAGCGCGCGAGCGCCTGGTCCCACACGGGCTTGCGCCAGCCCCACTCCGCGTCGAGGCGGCCAAGCTCGTCGGTCGCGCCGAACGCCGCCAGGCGCACACGGGCAAAGAGCGCGTTGCGCACGAGCAACGTGAGCGCGCGGCGGTCGTGAACGACCTCGTCCGTGGCCGCCGGCGGCGCCACGTCCACGCCCTGGGCGCTGCCGGCGGCGCTCCACTCGTCCACGAGCGACGAGTCGACGCTGCGCACGACGAGCCCGAGCCAGCTCACGATGTCCTCGAGGCGCTCGTCCCGCTTGTCTGCGGGAACGGTGCGGTCGAGGGCGCGGTACGCCTCAGAGAGGTAGCGCAGGAGCGTCCCCTCCGAGCGCGCGATGTTGTAGCGGGCCACGTACTCCTTGAAGTCGCTCGCGGTCTCCACCATGTCACGCAGCACGGACTTGGGCGAGAGCGAGAAGTCGCTCGCCCACGGGACCTTGGCGCAGTACTCGGCGAAGGCGGCATCCAGGAGCTCCTCCAGCGGCTTCGGCCACGTGACCTCCTGCAGGCGCTCGATGCGCTCGTCGTAGTCGATGCCCTCGGCCTTCATCTCGCCCATCGCGCGGTCGCGGGCGGCGCGCTGCTGGGCGCGCAGGATCTGGCCGGGGTCCTCGAGGGTGGCCTCCGCCATGCTGATGACGTCGAGCGCGTAGGTGTCGGACTCGGGGTCGAGAAGCTCCAGCGCCGCGAGCAAGAAGGGCGACAGCGGCTGGTCGAGCGCGAAGTCGTCGGGCAGATCGACGGTCGTGGAGTAGCTGACCTGCGGGTTTCCGTCCTCGCCCGGCGTCTCCTCGCGCGTGACCACGCCGGCGTCCATGAGGGTCGCCATGATCTCGTCTGCGCGCTGGTGAAGCGCGGCCTTCTCGGCATCGGGCTGGGCGGAGTCGTCCACAAGCTTATGGACGCGCGCCATGGCGTCGCCGCCCTGCTCGACCTCGGCGAGGACCATCGAGTGGCTCACCTTCATGCGCGGGCGCAGGGGCTCGGGCACCGCCGACTCAAGGCGCTCGAAGGTCTGCTTGTTCCAGCCGACGTAGCCCTCGGGGGGCTTCTTTGTCTTTATCTTGCGCGCCTTCTTTGGGTCGCCGCCGGCCTTGGCCAGGGCGCGGGCGTTCTCGATGTCGTACTCGGTGGCCTCGGCGATCACGCGGCCCTCGGTGTCGAAGCCGGAGCGGCCCGCGCGCCCCACGATCTGGTGGAACTCGCGCGCGTTCAGATGGCGCATGCGGCGGCCGTCGAACTTGGAGAGCGCCGTGAGCACGACGGTGTGGATGGGCACGTTGATGCCCACGCCGAGAGTGTCGGTCCCGCAGATGACGGGAAGAAGCCCCTGCTGAGCGAGCTTCTCGACCAGCAGGCGATAGCGCGGCAACATGCCGGCGTGGTGCACGCCCACGCCGCAGCCGAGCAGGCGCTGGAGGGTCTTGCCGAAGGTCGTGGTGAAGCGCGTGCCCTTGATGGCGTCCTTGACGGCCTCGCGCTGCTCCTTGGTGGAGACGCCATAGCTGGCAAGCGCCTGGGCGGACTTCAAGGCGGCGTCCTGCGAGAAGTGCACGATGTAGAGCGGCGCCTCGCCCGCGCGCAACGCGAGCTCGACCGTGCCCTCGAGCGCCGTGTCCACGAACTCGTACGAGAGCGGCACCGGGCGCGGCGCGTCGGCGAGCACGTCGACCGGGCGGTCGGTGTGGTCGCCGAGGGTCCGCTCGATGCCCGCGGTGTCGCCCAGCGTGGCGCTCATGAGGAGGAACTGCGCGTGCGGCAGCGTGAGCAGCGGGACCTGCCAGGCCCAACCGCGGTCGGGGTCGGCGTAGAAGTGGAACTCGTCCATGGCGACGCAGCCGACGTCGCAGCGCTCGCCCTCGCGCAGGGCCTGGTTGGCCAGGATCTCGGCCGTGCAGCAGATGATAGGCGCCTCGGCGTTGATGGAGGCGTCGCCGGTGATCATGCCGACGTTCTCCTTGCCGAAGAGCTCCACGAAATCAAAGAACTTCTCGCTGACCAGGGCTTTGATGGGGGCGGTGTAGTAGGAGCGGCGGTCGGTGCACACGCTCATGA
>NZ_DAWEMK010000101.1:0-5315 GCF_052362415.1 Paratractidigestivibacter sp.
ATGGACATGAACAACCTCACGGGATCCGTCGTCGCCCTCGTCACCCCGTTCAAGAAGGACGGCAGCGTCGACTTCGAGCGCCTCGAGGGCCTCGTCGACTTTCACTTGGCCAACGGCACCGACGGCATCCTCGTGCTCGGCACGACGGGCGAGTCCGCCACGATGACGGACTCAGAGGACCTGTCGGTCGCCGAGTGCGTCGTGCAGCGCGTCGCCGGCCGCGTCCCCGTGATCGGCGGCTCGGGCTCCAACTGCACCGGCGAGTCGCTGCGCAAGTCGCTCGAGCTGCAGAAGCTCGGCGTCGACGGCCTGCTCATCATCTCGCCTTACTACAACAAGACCAACGAGGAGGGCATGTACCACCACCTCGCCGACGTCATGGACGTCGTCAACGTGCCGTGCATCCTCTACAACATCCCCGGCCGCACCGGCTGCAAGATCAGCCCCGCCGTGGTCGAGCGCCTCTCTGCGCACCCCAACGCCTGGGGCATCAAGGAGGCCTCCGGCGACATCTCCTACGCGGCGAGTATCGCGCACTGCCTGTCGGACGACTTCCGCATGATGAGCGGCAACGACGACATGATCGTGCCCCTGATGTCGCTCGGCGCCGTGGGCGTCATCTCGGTGTGGGCCGACGTCGCCCCGCGCACTGTTCACGACCTGTGCGCCAAGTTCCTCGCCGGCGACGTGGCGGGAGCCCGAAAGCTCCAGATCGACAACCTCGAGCTCATCCACTCGCTCTTCTGCGAGGTCAACCCGATTCCGGTCAAGGCAGCCTTGGCAAAGATGGGCCTTCTCGACGAGAATTACCGTAAGCCGCTTTGGCCCATGACTGATTCCGACCGCGAGCGCCTCTACGCCGCGATGAAGGGGGCTGGTTTGATTGACTAACGCAGGGGACGTGCAGCTCACGAGCGTGATTCTCGTCGGCGGCGGCCGCATGGGCAAGCTCATCGCCCAGAAGCTCGACGCCGACGGCGGCTTTGCCGTCGAGGGCATCTACGACGTGGACAACGCCGACGAGCTCGACGGCCGCGCGCCCGTGGTCGACCTCGTCATCGACTTCTCGAACAAGGCGGGGCTCCCGCACGTGCTCGCCTACGTTGAGCGCACCGGCGCGGCCCTCGTCTCGGGCACGACGGGCTACGACGAGGCGGAGCTCGCGCAGCTTCGCGCCCTCGGCCGGAAGACCCGCGTGATCCATTCCTTCAACTACTCGCTCGGCGTGGCGGCCCTCAAGCGCGCCTGCGCCCAGGCGGCGCTCGCCCTCGGCGACTGGGACTGCGAGATCGTCGAGACCCACCACAACAAGAAGGCCGACGCGCCCTCAGGCACCGCGGTCCTTCTCCTCGACGCCGTCGACCCCGACCACGAGTGCTCGGTGACCTATGGCCGCGAGGGGATGGTGGGGGAGCGCCCCGCCAAGGAGATCGGCATGCACTCGCTTCGCGGCGGAACCGTCGCGGGCACGCACGAGGTGCATTTCTTCGGCACCGATGAGGAGGTCTGCCTCACGCACCGCGCGACGAGCCGCCAGATCTTCGTCAACGGCGCCGTCGCCGCGGCGAAGCGGCTGCTCGCGCGCAAGGAGAACGGTTTCTACACCTTCGACCAGCTCATGTTCGAATAAGGCGGCTACCCCCGCTTTTCTCAGAAAGGACCCACCTGCCCAATGGACGCACAGGAGATCATCAACTACATCGCGACCGCGCCGAAGAAGACCCCGGTCAAGGTCTATCTCAAGCTCAAGGAGGGCGCGAAGATCGACCTTTCGTGCGCCGACCACGTCTTCGGCAGCGACACCTGCAAGGTCGTCTTCGGCGACTGGGAGAAGATCGGCCCTGCCCTCGAGGCCGCGTCCGGCGCCATCGCCGACAAGGTCGTCGAGAACGACGGCCGCAACACCGGCGTGCCCATGCTGAGCAAGCTCAACATCCACGCGCGCATCGAGCCCGGCGCCATTATCCGCGAGAAGGTCGAGATCGGCGACAACGCCGTCATCATGATGGGTGCCGTCATCAACATCGGCTCCGTCATCGGCGAGGGCACGATGATCGACATGGGCGCCGTCCTGGGCGGCCGGGCGACCGTGGGCAAGAGGTGCCACATCGGCGCGGGCACCGTGCTCGCCGGCGTCGTCGAGCCCGCCAGCGCCACGCCTGTGGTCATTGAGGACGACGTCCTCATCGGAGCGAACGCGGTGGTGCTCGAGGGCGTGCGCGTGGGTCGCGGCGCCGTCGTCGCGGCGGGCGCCGTGTGCGTGGAGGACGTCCCGGTCGGCGCCGTCGTGGCCGGCGTGCCCGCCCGTGTGATCAAGCAGGCCGATGAGGTCGCTGCCGGCAAGGTCTCCCTCGTCGACGCGCTGAGGAACCTCTAGGCGCATCCGGCTTTACATATCGTGATCTGGCGGCCCCCGGACGTAGCGCCCCGGGGGCCGTCGTTTGTGGTTCCGGCTGAGCGGGCGTGATTTCATTGTGAGCGGTATAAACGTTATATAAACGTTTTGTGCTGGGTAGACTTACAAAATATGGGCCGACAGAGGGTCGACCTTATTTCTGAACAATGGAGGAATCGGCATGGCTAATCGTTTTGTCCTCAACACCGTCAGCTATCACGGCAAGGGCGCCATCAAGGAGATCCCGGGTGAGATTACCCGTCGCGGTTACAAGAAGGTCTTCGTTTGTTCCGACCCCGACCTCGTCAAGTTCGGCGTGACCTCCAAGGTCACCGACGAGCTCGACGCCGCCGGCATCGCCTGGTCCCTCTACTCCGAGATCAAGCCCAACCCCACCATCAAGAACGTCCAGGACGGCGTCGAGGCGTTCAAGGCCGCCGAGGCCGACTGCATCGTGACCATCGGCGGCGGCTCCTCCATGGACACCGCCAAGGCCATCGGCATCATCATCGAGAACCCCGAGTTCGCCGACGTGCGCTCCCTCGAGGGCGTCGCCCCCACCAAGAACCACGCGGTCTTCACCATCGCCGTGCCCACCACCGCCGGCACCGCGGCCGAGGTCACCATCAACTACGTGATCACCGACCCCGAGAAGGTCCGCAAGTTCGTCTGCGTCGACACCAACGACATCCCCGAGGTCGCCGTCGTCGACCCCGACATGATGGCCTCCATGCCCGCCGGCCTCACCGCCGCCACCGGCATGGACGCGCTCACCCACGCCATCGAGGGCTACACCACCAAGGGCGCTTGGGAGCTCTCCGACATGTTCCACTTCAAGGCCATCGAGCTCATCTCCAAGAACCTTCGCGACTCCGTCGCCGAGGCGAAGAGCGGCGTTCCGGCCTCCGGCCGCGAGGGCATGGCGCTCGGCCAGTACATCGCCGGCATGGGCTTCTCCAACGTCGGCCTCGGCATCGACCACGCCATGGCCCACACGCTTTCCGCACACTACGACACCCCGCACGGCGTCGCCTGCGCCATGCTGCTCCCGATCGCGATGGAGTTCAACAAGCCCGTCGTGACCAAGCGCCTGGCTGAGGTCGCCGTCGCCATGGGCGTCGACACCACCGGCATGAGCGAGGACGAGGCCGCCGACGCTGCCATCGCCGCCGTCAAGCAGCTCTCCGAGGATGTCAACATCCCCAAGACCTGCGAGGCCATGAAGGCCGACGAGATCGAGGTCCTGGCAAAGGACGCCATGGCCGACGCTTGCTTCCCGGGCAACCCGCGCGACGCCAGCCTCGAGGACGTCATCGAGCTCTTCAAGAAGATCTGCCCCGCAGCCTAGCTTTATCTGCGCCGGGTTTTCGGGCCGTTCAGTGAGCGCCGGGAAGGAGCCGATCCTTCCCGGCGCTCTTCTCGTCGCGCCGCGGGTATAATCACGTGGCCCGCGCGACCGCGCGGACGCTCACGGGGCTTCGCGCCCCGCATGATTCGCGCGCAAGACATGCGCGCAGATAAGGAACGACCATATGCAACATCTCGAACCCGGCGCAGGGCGCGCCGAGAACCCCGATAACGCCGAGAATCCCGAAAGCGCGCACGAGATCTGCCTGCGCTTCGATGAGCTGGGGCTCTCCGCCCAGATGCTCGAGGCCGTCCGCGTCCTCGGATACGATTCGCCCACCCCTGTGCAGGCCCGCGCCATCCCCGAGGTGCTCGCCGGCCGCGACCTTCTCGCCGCGGCCCAGACCGGCACCGGAAAGACCGCTGCCTTCCTGCTGCCCACGATGGATCGCCTGGAGCACGTCGCGCCGCCCAAGCCCATGCCGGGGCGCTCGGGCTCGCGCGGCTCCCGCAGGGGCGAGGGCAACGGCCACGGCCCCGCCATGCTCGTCGTCACCCCGACGCGCGAGCTCGCCCAGCAGATCGACGAGGTCGCCTCGAAGATCTCGGACGTCACGGGCCACGTCGCGCTGACCGTTGTCGGCGGCGTCGGCTACCAGCCGCAGGTCTCGGCCCTCGAGCATGGCTGCGACATTCTCGTCGCCACGCCGGGGCGCCTGGTCGACCTCATCGAGCAGGGTGCCTGCCACCTCGACGAGGTCCGCGTCCTCGTGCTCGACGAGGCGGACCGCATGCTCGACATGGGGTTTCTGCCGACGGTGCGACGTATCGTTCGCGAGACCCCGCCGACGCGCCAGACGCTGCTGCTCTCCGCGACGCTCGATGACGAGGCGGTGGGCGAGGTCGCCGACCTGGTCCACGATCCGGCGCGCGTGGAGATCGCCCCGGTGACGAGCACCGCGGACACGGTCGAGCAGTACGTCCTGCCCGTCTCGCCGGAGGCGAAAAACGCGCTGCTGCCCGATTTCCTCAAAAAAGAAGGCCCTTCCCGCGTCATCGTGTTCACCCGCGGTAAGCACCGCGCGGACGCGATCTGCCGGCGCCTGCGGAAGGCGGGGATCTCCGCCGCGCCGATCCACGGCAACCGCAGCCAGAACCAGCGCGAGCGCGCCCTCAGCGACTTCCGCTCGGGCGACGCCGACGTCCTCGTGGCGACCGACGTGCTCGCGCGCGGCATCGACATCCCTGGCGTCCGTTATGTGGTTAACTTCGACGTCCCGTCGGAGCCGAACGACTACATCCACCGCATCGGTCGCACGGGCCGCGCGGGCGAGCTCGGCTGGGCCGTCACCTTCGTGACCGAGGAGGAGCTGGACGAGTACCTCGACATCGAGGGGCTCATGGGCAAGGTCGCCGAGCCCTACGACGCCACTGGTCTCGTGCTCGGAGCCGAGCCCCCGCAGCTCGACCCTAACCGCGACCCCGCGGACCACAAGCCGAGGAAGAAGACCAAGCGCGGCAAGTCGAAGGCAAAAAAGAAGCTAGAGCAGGCGCGCCGCGAGGGCAAGCGCGC
>NZ_DAWEMK010000101.1:5366-6829 GCF_052362415.1 Paratractidigestivibacter sp.
GACGGAGCGCACGGCTCCAAGGACGACCCGCGCGCCGCGGGCAGGTGCGCGGGGGCGGGCGCTAACAATGGCTCGGCCAAGGGCAAGGGCGCGAATAAGGGTTCGGCCAGGGGCAAAGGCACCGGCAAAGCCGCTGGCAAGGCACCCGCGAGGCGCCGCCCCGGCGACCACGGCGGCAGGCGCTAAGCGCCCGCCTCGACGCAAAAGAGAGGACATACAATGGCTGACGTGCGCGACTACCTGGAGCTTCGCGGGGACCTGCTGCTCTGCGAGCGGCCCTTCAACGACGTCGACAACGTGATCCTGGCGAGCCTCTCGTACCTCGACTTCCGCGGCATCCTCGACGGCGCGTCCGCAAAGAAGCACGTCGCGCAGGCTTGCGAGGAGTTCCTCGCGCGCGCCGCGGGCGAGGATATCGGCCCCTGGGTGCGCTCGCTCGCGACCATCGACGACCGCTTCGTCCGGGCACTGGGCCGCTCCGAGCGCTTCGGCGGCGCCGTCGCGCGCAACTACGTCGACGTCACCGACGACGAGCGAACGCTGCAGTTCTCCGCCTTGACGGTCGACGTCGCCGAGGGTCTCTCGTATGTCTCGTTCCGGGGAACGGACAACAGCCTCGTCGGCTGGAAGGAAGACTTCATGCTGAGCTTCCGGGTCACGGCCGCCCAGCTCGCGGCCGCGTCTTACCTTCAGATGGAGGCTCGTCTCGCCACGAGCGAGGGAAGGCGGCTGCTCGTCGGCGGCCACTCGAAGGGCGGCGTGCTCGCTGCCTACGCGGCGGCTGTCCTGCCCGAGGAGCTGCGCGGCTGCGTCGAGCACGTGTGGAGCGACGACGGCCCCGGAATGTACTCCGAGGCCATTCCTGCGCACGCGAGTGAGGTGTACGGCCAGAGGTTCACCCATGTGGTCCCGGCCTACGACATCGTCGGCATGCTCTTCGACGACGGCTCCGACAAGCTCATCGTGCAGAGCTCCGCCTCGGGCGCCATGCAGCACGACCCCATGTCATGGCAGGTCACGCGTACGGGGCTCGTCGAGGCGCCCGGGCTCGAGCCCGACTGCGTGCGCATGAACGCCGCGCTCGCGGGCTGGCTCGAGGGCGTCGAGCCGGACGAGCGGGAGCGCTTCACCGACGAGCTCTTCGATGTCCTGCAGGCGGGCGGCGCGACGAGGCTCGACGAGGTCATGGCGAGCCCACAGTCGATCCAGAAGGTGCTCTCGGCCCTCGGCGCCGCCGACCAGCGCACCAAGGACCTCGTCCGGGAGCTCCTTGGCGCCGCGATCGGCGCGAACGTCGAGTCCGCGAAGGACGCCTTCGTGAGCGCCGCGGCGCAGGCGGTCTCCAGGCTCGGCGCGTAAGGGCGCGTGCGGCCGCGAGGCCCTTTTTGATCGTATGGCATGGCGGGCGCGGCCGGCACCCCGGCCTTTCCGCGCGTTCCCCCCTCGGTCTTCGTTTTTTCCGC
>NZ_DAWEMK010000102.1:0-5867 GCF_052362415.1 Paratractidigestivibacter sp.
TCGAGATGCCGGGCAAGCGCTTCGTCCTCGGAGTCCAGTGGCACCCTGAGTACACCTGGTACGCGAGCGACGCCGACTTCAACATCTGGAAGTCGTTCGTGGACGCGTGCCGCGGGTAGACCCGGCGTCCGCGCGGATATGCCGCGGCGTGGTCTGATGTAGTATGTGCCTCATGGCTTTGCGCTGCATCAGACTCGATTCCACGGTAGGTGACCATGTCCTTCGACTTCACGACCCTCTATGACCGCCGCGGCAAAGACGCGCTCGCCGTCGACATCGCGGATACCGAACCCTCCCTCAAGCCGAAGGAGGGCTTCGACGTCATTCCGATGTGGATCGCCGACATGAACTTCGCGACCGCCCCGAGCGTGACGCGCGCCGTGGTCGAGCGCCTCGATCACCCGCTCTTCGGCTACTTCGAGACCCGCGACGAGTACTACGACTCGATCATCTGGTGGCAGAAGGCCCGCAACGGCGTTACGGGCCTTGAGCATGAGCACATCGGCTACGAGAACGGCGTCCTCGGCGGGCTCGTGAGCGCGCTGCGCGCCGTCTGCGCCACGGGCGACAAGGTCCTCGTTCACTCGCCGACCTACATCGGTTTCACAGGCTCGATCGAGGGCGCCGGGTACCGGATCGTCACGAGCGACCTTAAGCCCGACCAAGCGGGCGTTATGCGCATGGACCTCGCCGACATGGAGGCGAAGATCCGCGAGAACGATATCCGAGCACTCGTTTTCTGCTCGCCGCACAACCCGTGCGGGCGCGTCTGGGAGCGAGCGGAGATCGAGGCCGTGGTCGAGCTCTGCGCCCGCCTGGACGTGACCATCATCTCGGACGAGATCTGGAGCGACCTCACGCTCCCCGGGCACAAGCACATTCCGACCCAGTCGGTCTCCGATGAGGCGCGCCGCCGCACCATCGCGCTCTATGCGCCGAGCAAGACCTTCAACCTTGCGGGACTCATCGGCAGCTACCACATCATCTATAACGAGGCGCTGCGCCGGCGCGTGCTCAAGGAGTCGGCGGCGACCCACTACAACTCGATGAACGTGCTCTCGATGCACGCGCTCATGGGCGCGTACTCCGAGGAGGGCGCCGCATGGCTCGATGAGCTGCGGGAGGTGCTCGGCGGCAACGTCGCATACGCCTGCGACTTCATCGACCGCGAGCTCGACGGCGTGAGCGTCCGGCGGCCCGAGGGCACCTACATGCTCTTCGTGGATTGCGGCGAGTACTGTCGCGCGAATGGCCGGACCCTCGACGAGGTCAAGCGCGCGGGCATCGAGGTCGGCGTCCTTTGGCAGGACGGCCGCCCGTTCCACGGGGCTTCTCACCTACGCATGAACCTCGCCCTTCCACGTGATCGCATGATCGAGGCTTTCGACCGCCTGAAGAAGCACGTCTTCGTCTAAGTCCGCGCCCGCCGCGCGCCTTTGGGAAGCGGCTCTTGGGGCTTCCTGCGCAGTTTCGCGAGCCGCTTAAGCGAGGATCTCCCGTAGAGCTGCGAGCGCCGCGTCGACGTCGTCCTCGGTGTTCGCCCAGCCGACGCTGAAGCGAATGGTACCGGTGGGGAAGGTGCCGAGCGTTCGGTGCGCGGAGGGCGCGCAGTGGAGTCCCACGCGCACTTGGATCCCGTGTCTCGCGTCGAGCTCGTGGGCCACCTCGGCGAGCTCGCGGCCCGGGGTCTGGATGCTCACGACGCCGGTGCGGCCCTCCAGGGACTTCTTTCCGACGACCCGGACCTTGCCGGCGTCCTCGAGCTCCGCCAGGCCGCCGATGAGCCTTCCGGTGAGGGCGAGCTCGTGCTCGCGGATGGCGTCGATGCCCCTCTCCTCGATCCATACGAGCGCCGCTCCGAGGCCGATGATGCCCGGCAGGTTTGGAGTGCCCGCCTCAAGGCGGTCGGGCATGAAGGCGGGCATCCGCTCGAGGTCGCTCGAGCTGCCCGTGCCGCCGGCCACGAGGGCGTTTATCTCGCTCGCGAACCCGTTGCAGAATACGGCGCCGCCCACGCCCTGCGGGCCGAGCAGCCCCTTGTGCCCGGTGAAGCAGACGACATCGATGCCCCAGCCTGCGGCATCGATGGGCAGGACGCCCGCCGTCTGCGCGGCGTCGACGACGTAGCGGACCCCATGGGCGCGGCACACCTCGGCGATCCGTTCTATTGGCAGCACGGTGCCGCAGACGTTGCTCGCGTGCGTGGTTAGCACAAGCCTTGTGCAAGGCTCAATCAGGCGCTCCACGCAGGCGGGGTCGAGCTCTCCCGTCGGCGAGCATTCTGCGCGGTCAACCCTCACCCCGAGCTCCGCGAGCTGCGAGAGCGGGCGCATGACGGCATTGTGCTCCATGCTGCTCACGACGACGTGGTCCCCGGGGCGCAGGTACCCCTTGAGCACGAGGTTTAGCGACTCGGTCACGTTCCGGGTAAAGACCACCTGCGAGGGATCCTCGCCTCCGAGAAGCCCGCAGAGCCGCTCGCGCGCGCAGAAGACCGCGTCCTCGACGTCGAACGCGCTCGAGTAGTCCCCGCGGCCGATGTTCGTGCCCGCCACGGTCATGTAGCGGACCATAGTCTCGGGCACCGCCGCGGGCTTGGGGAACGTCGTGCTCGCGTTGTCAAGGTAGATTCGCTCGCCCATGGTTTGGCTCCGTTTGTCTGATTGGTTGTACACATAAAACTATAACGGCTTATATTATTTCCGGCATCTAAACAATCTGTTAGGTTTTCGTTTGGCGCCAAGTGGATCCGGAAAGAAAGGAATGACTATGGATCTAAAGAACGAGAAGGTCGCGATCGTCGCCGGCGGCGCCGTCATCGGCGTCATCGCTGCGATGCTCGTGTTCTTCGGCAACCCCGCGAACATGGGCTTCTGCATCGCGTGCTTCATCCGCGACACCGCGGGCGGCCTCGGCCTGCACCGCGCCGAGGCGGTTCAGTACATTCGCCCCGAGCTCGTGGGCCTCGTCCTCGGCAGCTTCCTGCTCGCCCTGGCAAAGAAGGAGTTCTCGCCCCGCGGCGGCTCCGCCCCGATGACCCGCTTCGTGCTCGGCTTCTGCGTGATGATCGGCGCCCTGATGTTCCTGGGCTGCCCGTTCCGCATGATCCTGCGCATCGCGGGCGGCGACCTCAACGCCGTCGTCGGACTCGTCGGCTTCGTCTGCGGCATCCTCGCCGGCACGTTCTTCCTGAACAAGGGTTTCTCGCTGCACCGCACCTACCGCCTGAACACCTCTGAGGGCCTCATCTGGCCGATCGTCCAGGTCATCCTCATCGCGCTGCTCGTCGCTGCGCCGGCGTTCATCTTCTTCTCTGCTGAGGGCGCGGGCCCCGGCGCCAAGCACGCCGCCGTCGGCATCAGCCTCGCCGCGGGCCTCATCGTCGGCGCCATCGCTCAGCACACCCGCCTGTGCATGGTCGGCGGCATCCGCGACTTCGTGCTCTTCCGCGAGAACAAGCTCCTGCTCGGCTTCGTCGCCATCTTCGTCGCCGCGCTCGTGACCAACCTCATCCTCGCCGCGACCACCGGCGGTGCCTACTTCAACCTCGGTTTCGAGGGTCAGCCCGTCGCCCACACCGACGGCCTGTGGAACTTCCTTGGCACGCTGCTCATGGGCTTCGGCTGTGTCCTTCTGGGCGGCTGCCCGCTGCGCCAGATGATCCTCTCCGGCGAGGGCAACGCCGACTCCGCGGTCGCCATCCTCGGCCTCGTCGCCGGCGCCGCGTTCGCGCACAACTTCGGCCTCGCCTCGAGCGGCAAGGGCGCCACGCTGAACGGCCAGATCGCCGTCGTCGTCTGCCTCGTGGTGGTCATCGCCATCGCGTGCGCGAACACCTTCGGAAAAAAGAAGGCCTAGACCTCAAGTCATCTTAATGAATGGAGACCATCATGCAGACCATCGATGCGCGCGGTCTTTCGTGCCCCGAGCCCGTCGTCATGACGCGCAACGCCATGTCCTCCAAGGATCCCGAGTATCAGGTCTTGGTCGACACCGTCGCCGCCCGCGAGAACGTCACGCGCTACGCCGTGAGCCAGGGCTACACCGTCGACGTCGCCGAGAACGACGGCGATTTCACGCTCGATATCCGCAAGTAACCACGACTCCCCGCGGCTGCTCAGCCGCGGGGAGCGCTTCTGTACGCGAACCCGATCGGAGGACCGATGAGCTACATAGCTGCGTTCTTCTCGCACTTCGGCGCGACGCGCTTCCGCCGGCTGTGCCGTGACCGCGGCGTCGAGGTCGAGCTCATGCCGGTGCCGCGGGCGATCTCGAGCAGCTGCGGGACGTGCGCGAGGTTCTCCGCCTCGCCGCTCGCCGACGGAGAGGAGTGGCCCGACGAGGTCGAGTTCGTGGTCGAGGCGGCTGAGGGCGGCGCGGGGCCGTACACCGAGGTCTACCGCGCGCCCGGGGCATAGGCCATAGGGCGGGCGCCCGGGTCGTGCCATGGTAGAGGGCCGGGCAAAGTAATCGCGCTTCTTGCCGCCTCGCGCCGATGCGCCGGGCGGCCTTCACAGAAAAGGGGAGTCACATGGATATGACCGGTGTCAAGCTGACCGAGCTCGTGGAGGCAGCCGGCTGCGCGGCCAAGCTCGCGCCCGGCTACCTCTCGCAGGTGCTCGCCGACCTCCCGAGGGTCGAGGACCCGAAGCTGCTCGTCGGGTTCGATGCCTCCGACGACGCGTACGTGTACGACCTCGGGGACGGCCGCGGCCTTGTGGGGACGACGGACTTCTTTCCCCCGATGGTCGACGACCCGTTCCTGTTCGGCCAGGTGGCGGCCGCCAACGCGCTCTCCGACGTGTGGGCCATGGGCGGCAAGCCGGTGCTCGCGCTGAACCTCCTGTGCTTCCCGAACTGCCTGGGGCTCGAGGTCGCCGGCCAGATCCTCGCCGGCGGCGCGGACAAGTGCCGCGAGGCGGGCGTCATCGTCGCGGGCGGGCACTCCATCAACGACCACGAGCCCAAGTTCGGCCTTGCCGTCACGGGGTTCGTCGAGCTCGACCGCATGCTCGCCAACCGCAGCGCGCGCGAGGGCGACGCGCTCGTCCTCACCAAGGCGCTCGGCACGGGCATCTTGACCTCGGCGCACAAGGGCGGGATCCTCGACGACGCGGGCGTCAAGGTGGCCACCGACTCCATGATCACGCTGAACAAGCTCCCCATCGAGCTCGCGGAGGGGCTCGACCTCCACGCGTGCACCGACGTGACGGGGTTCTCGCTCATGGGTCACGGCTGTGAGATGGCCGAGGCGAGCGGCCTCACCGCGCGGATCCGCGCCGAGGACGTCCCCGTGATGGCGCGCGCCCGCGAGATGGCGCGCATGGGGCTGATCCCCGCCGGCGCCTACCGCAACCGCGATTTCTTCGGCCCGTGCGTGGAGATCGCCGATCGCGTGCCGCTGGACCTGTCGGACGTGCTCTTCGACCCGCAGACCTCGGGTGGACTCCTGCTCGCGCTCTCGGAAGGGGAGGCCGAGGTGCTCGTCGGGCGCCTTCGCGACGCCGGGCAGCCGGTCGCCGTCATCGGGTCCATGGCCGCGCGCTCCGGGTGCTCCGTGCGCGTCGAATAGGCGCGGGGACTGTTTGGCCTCTCGCGGGCTACAATGTCGTTTTGTTGGCGCTTATCGCTTTCCTCATTGGTCGAAAGGTACTCATCATGTCAAATAACGTGCAGGTCAACGCCCTCGGAGACGCGTGCCCCATCCCCGTCGTGAAGACCATCAAGGCCCTCGCCGCGCTCGGCGGCGCCGGCACCATCGAGACCCTCGTGGACAACGAGGTCGCCGTCGAGAACCTCAAGCGCCTCGCGTCCGAAAAGGGCTGCGGCGTGAGCGTCGAGAAGGCCGCGGAGAAGGAATGGCACGT
>NZ_DAWEMK010000102.1:5877-6826 GCF_052362415.1 Paratractidigestivibacter sp.
TTCCCGAGGGGCTCTCCGTCGACGCCGGCGAGGCCGACGACGCCCAGTGCCTCGTCCCCGCAAAGAAGAACCTCGTGATCCAGGTGTCCTCCGACGCCATGGGCGCGGGCTCCGACGAGCTCGGCCGCAACCTCATGAAGGCCTTCATCTATGCCGTCACGCAGCAGGACGAGCTGCCCGCGACGATGCTCTTCTACAACGGCGGCGCGCACCTGACCTGCGAGGGGTCGCCCGCGCTCGACGACCTCAAGGCGCTCGCCGAGCAGGGTGTCGAGATCCTCACCTGCGGCACCTGCCTCAACCACTACGGCATCGCGGACAAGCTCGCGGTCGGCGAGGTCACGAACATGTACGTGATCTGCCAGAAGCTCGAGCAGGCCTCCAACATCGTCCGCCCGTAGCCTGGGGCTCTGTTATGCGCGTCAAGGTCGATTCGCTCGTCATAACCTTCCCGACCACCTCGGCCGCCATGGCCTGCGAGGAGTTTTGCGCGAAGAAGGACCTGCCCGGGCGCATGATCCCCGTGCCCGGGCAGATCTCTGCCGGCTGCGGGCTCGCGTGGAAGGTCTCGCCGGCCGACCGGCCGCAGATGGAGCGCGAGCTCGGCGCCGCGGGCATCGAGTGGAGCGGCATGGACGTCGTCGGTCTTTGGGATCTCGCATGACGAGACGTGAAGTGGTGTACCTCGACAACGCCGCCACGAGCCTCTGGCGCCCGCCGGAGGTCGTCGACGCCGTGTGCCGCGCGCTCACCTCGATGGGCAACGCGGGCAGGGGCGCCACCGCGGAGTCGCTCGACGCCGCGCGCGTTGTCGAGTCTTGCCGCGAGGAGGCCGCGCGGCTCTTCGGGTGCGGGCGGGCGGACCATGTGTGCTTCACCGCGAACTCCACCGAGGCGCTGAACATCGCGATTCAAGGCCTGGTAGGGGAGGGCGACCGCGTCGTCACGA
>NZ_DAWEMK010000103.1:0-6585 GCF_052362415.1 Paratractidigestivibacter sp.
TGCTGGGATAGCTGAGCTCGCCGAGTCCATACGCGAGGACGGCCTCACCGACCTGCCGCTCGTGCGAAAGGTCGGCGACGGCTCGTGGCAGATGGTCTCCGGGCATCGGCGCAAGGCCGCCTACGCGCTGCTCGCGAAGGACGACCCCGCTTACGAGAGGATGCCCTGCCGCGTGATAGAGGGCATCGACGACGAGCGGGCGGTGACGCTGCTCCACGCAGCGAACTACTTCACCCGCGCGCTCACCGTGACCGAGCGCGCCGCCGCGACCGAGGCGCTCAGGGGCGACGCCGTGCGCCTGCGCTCCGAGGACCCCTCGCTCTCCGGCATGCGCGTCGACGACGTGAAGGCCGCCATCATCGAGCGGCAGACGGGCCGCAAGGTCTCCGGCAAGACCATTGCGCGTGAGGAGAGGCTGGCCCGCCGGATTGCCGAGGACCTCTCGCCCGAGTGGGCCGCCGAGGCCGATCGCGGCAACCTCAGCGCCGAGGCGGTGCGCTCGCTCGCGGGCATGCCGAAGGAGCGCCAGGCGGAGATGCACGCCGCAATGGAGCCCTGGCGGCGCACCAAGCGGGAGCTCTCCGACTACGTGAGGAGCGAGAGCAAAACGCAGGCCGGCCCCGACGGGCGCATCTCCAAGGCAGCGAGGCTCGTCGCCGATTTCCTCGAGAGCCCGCCCGAGAGCCCGAGCGCGGCCGACCTCTCGCTGCTGCGTGAAATGGCGCTCATGACCGCGCCGTACGCGGAGGCGGGCACCGATGCCCGAAAGCGTCGCAGAAGGGCCTCAGGCCCGAAATCCAGCAAGTAGCCTATGGCGTCCGACACTTCGGTCGGGCGTCCATAGCACTTGGGGACCGGGCGGCCTCGGACCCGTCATGCCGCGGGCCGTTTAAGAGCCCGCTTTCGCGAGGCCCGGTCCCAGAGGCGGCGCCCGAGCCGGGCCGCCGCCTGCGGGGGATCCCCCGCGCCCCTAGAGAAACGCGCCCGCCGCACGGCGGGCCCGAGGAAAGGAATCCGCCATGAAAGAGGAAGCCGACGCCGCCAAAGGCAAGGAGCGTCGAGTCACGTTCCGCATGGAGGGAAGCGACTACGACGCGCTTTGCGAGCGGTGCGAGCGCGCCGGCCTCAGCAAGTCGGAGTACCTGCGCTACCTCGTTCGCATACCGCTGTCGACGGATGCCAACGCGGGAGACGAGCACCGCATACTCGTGGACCGCAGGGCCCTTTGGTCGATGTCTCGGGAGCTCACGAAGTGGGGCTACCACTACAACCAGGCAGTGCACGCGATGAACCTCATCAACTTCCACGCCCGCCACGGGCACGTCGACCGGGACCTCGTCGCGGAGAGCATCCCAACGATCGAGCACGAGCTCGCCGACGTGAACGGCGCGGCCCGCGAGATGGCGGCCGAGCTCGGGCGCATCGGCGCCGACTCGCTCGTGGAGGGCTCGCCATGCCGATCCTGAAGCCGATAAGCGGCCACGGCTCGACGGGTGGCATCCGCCGCTACCTCGAGAAGGGAGGCCGCGCCCTGGCGCGAGACCTGTTCAACCTGAGCTACGACGAGCGCGACGCCGGCGCTCTGGGAGAAGCCGCCAAGGAGGCCTGCGCCTGGGACGCCGAGATGGACGCCACGCGCGCCGCGTTCGGCACGGACGCCTCATGGAGGGGCAAGCCCGCGCGCACGTTCAAGCACTTCGTGCTCTCGCCGGACCCCGGTGACGACATCGACCTGGCCGCTCTGCGGGAGCTCGCGTGCTCGTGGGCGCTCAAGCACTTCGGCGACCACGAGATCGCCATCGTCTACCACGACGACAACGCCCGCGGCATACCGCACGCGCACATCGTCGTGAACAACGCGAACCTCCGTACCGGCTACCGCATGCAGACCCAGCACCCGGAGGACCTCAACCGAGACCTGCAGGACATGGCGCGAGCGCGCGGGCTGTCCGGGCTCTCCAACGACAGGTCGCCCGTATCGCCCTCGAGGGCACGCGGGCGGGCCGGCGCGGGCGGGCCCAGGAGCCGCAGGAACGTCTACCTTGGAAGGGCCGAGAAGGAGATCATGCGCTCGGGCGGCTACTCGTGGGTCGGCGACATCCGCGCCCGCGTCGCACTCGCCAAGACCACGGCGCGCGACGAGGCGGAGTTCCTCGGCATCCTCGACGCCCTGGGCGTGCACGTCGCCGACAACTCGGCCAAGGCGCGGCGGGACGACTGGGTGTTCAGCCTTGTCGAGGAGCCGTCCAAGAGGGTTAGCGGCGAGCGTCTTGGGTTCGTCTACGGCAAGGAGATGCTCCGCCGGCGCTTCGAGCGCGAGGGCGCCTACCGTCCCACGGACGCGAGCACCGCGCGCATTCGCGAGGCCGCTGAGCGCGCCCTCGAGCTCAACGACCTCTCGGAGCTGAGCAAGCTCTCCTCGGCGCTCGAGACCTGTGCGAAGTTCGACGTCGAGTCCATCGAGGAGTTCGGGCTCAGGATGGCGACGCTGGAGCGCCGCGGCCAGGCGGGCGGCGAGGGGTACCGCCGCCTCGAGGCTGCGCGCGATTACATGGCGATGAACGGGCTCATGCCGCTCAAGACCCGCTACGGGGACGATCGCGGGCGCGGCGCTGCCGAAGGAAACTCTCGCGACGGCCGTCGCGAGGACGAGCAACAGCGAATCCTCGCCGCCGAGCGGCAGCGGGCTCAGCAGGACCAGCGCAGGGAGAGGGGCCGGAGATGATGGTGAGGATAGAGTATGAGGGCGGCAGGACGACGCTGTTCGACACGCTCTCGTTCACGGAGGGGTCGCCGTTCTCCGGCGCGAACATGCTCACGGAGTTCGAGCTCGAGATGCGCGAGGAGCCCGAGAAGGGGCTCTGGCTCACGGCGAACTGGCACCAGGTGCGCGACGACTGGCGTGCCGACGCGCCCGCGGACGGCATCCCGGCCGCGCGCAGGTCCCGCGGGTGGCGCTTCATGCTGGCCTCGGAGGCGGAGCTTGGGCGCGCCCGCCGCGTCCTGCTCGACGGCGACGAGGCGTTCGCCCGGGTGCGGGGCTACCTGTGCGACGCGGCTGCAATTTGCGCTTGCTACCGCGAGCACGTGGGCCCTCCCTCAAAACCGCTGAAATCGCAGATAAGGGACCTGCAGCGCGCGCTGGGGAGGGCGGAGGTCCCGGGCGTGCCAGACGAGCTGGCGAGGCTGCTCGCGCAAGAGAAGGAAGAGGGCGCCGAGGAGGGCGCCCGCAAGGTAAAGGAAGATTGGGGTGACGTCGATGAAGAGGCTTGGTAGGTTCCTCATGGCGGCGCTAAAGGTCACGCTGGGCTTTTTCGTCTGGCTGTTCCGCGCCGTGTTCAAGTGGGTGATGTGAAACACGCTTGCGTAGCGGAATTGCCGGCAACGACTCACAAACCGAGAAGCTGTTTCTTCTTCGCGGCGTAATCCTCATTTGTTATGGCGCCTGCGTCGAGAAGCTGTTTCCATTTTAGTAGCTCATCTGGCGCAGATAAAGCATCGGCCTGACGCGAGGGGCTGTTCGCCGTGCGCATGGATTCCTCTTGCTCTTCCGCTTCAGCCGCCTTGTCATCGAGTTTGCTTTCGATGAATCGAGCTATCTCTATGGCGGCTTGCTTCCTGTTCTCCCCTGGATCGAAAGAGAAGACTATTTTTTTCTGCTTTCTGGATACCGCTGTCGTGAAAAGGAGAAAACCGAGGTTCTCCTCTCCTTCTGGGATGTAGAACTCAAAATCGTCAACGTCTTTGTATCGAACCGTTTGCTCGCCAAAGGGGACGTCGAATTGCGGAAGCACAGGCAGGTCGTCTATTGTTGGCCGATTCGACTTCGATATCACTTCGCCGGCTATTTCCGCTCCAGCGCGCATGGCTATTTTCCCTAACGATCCGCCACTCGAGAAAGCTCCCAGAGCTATTTTTGCAAGATTGGCGGCATCAAAAGCGTCGACGTTATCGTCTTCGTCGATTGAAAGGCCGCGTCGCCCGCTCGCTATCAACCCCAATTGCTTGCGGGCGTCGCTTGGATCGAAATCATCTTCAGTGACGATAATGACCGACTCGTCTTTGACGACTAGCCCTTGATCGTTGCCGCCATCAAAGATCTTAAAGAGACCGGGAATTATCAAGCCGTCAAAGTAGGATCCCAGCTTAGTAATAGCATCTGAAGGAAAACCAGCGGAAACGGCTCGAGCAAGCGTCTTCTCTCGCTGCTCGTGAACCTCTTCGTTCGTCGAGTATATTTTGTTCTTCCACGTTGGAGCGGGTATCTTCATGGAGCACTTTTTGCAAAGGGTCAAAGCCCCGTAATGTTCTGGGAGGATGCTGTTGCCTTTACACGAGTCGCATATGGCCATTATCTCTTCTCCTGCTTCTTTTTAGTGGTTGAATCATTCCTGTAAGACCTCAAAGCAACCGCTTGGCCCGTTCATCGTAGATCTTGTCGAGCTCCGATTGCACGTACTCCTCTTTGAGCCTCGCGACGAAACGAGCATCCGAGAACAGTCGGTAGACGAGCACCGCCGCGCCTCCGAGGTCGAGGCACTTGGGGTTCTTCGTGATCGATGCCTGCACGACGCTGCTCGAGGTCGCGATGGTGTCGGAGATGAGGATGATCTTCTTGGTGCGCGCCTGGTACATCTCGGTGCAGTAGTCCGACCCGTCGTCCTTGAATATCAGCGAGCAGCCGTGGAGCGCCGCTATCAGCCAGTTGATGAGCACCGTCATGCCCGCCTGCATGCCGACTTTCAATACGTCGCCAGTGCTGACGTATTTGGTGAGGGCCTCGGTGTGCGCCTTGTCGAGAACGAGGTTGGCGAACGGGACCTGTATCCCGCACGGCGTGTAGAGGTCCGTGCCGATGTGGATCAGCTGCTTGACCAGGGCCGCTGCGGCGGCATCCGGCTCGCTCACGACGCGCCTTCCCGCCGCGACCAGCATCTCCACGGTCCCGGCGGGCGCCCCGATCAGCGGGTTCTTCCCGAAGGCGTCGTAGGAGACCGAGTAGGTCGCGGGGATCCGCGCGCCGATCCCGAAGACGTTGGCGTCCTTAACGCAGGTGATGCTGTTGGTCATGATGTTTGAGGTCCCGAACACGAGGCCGAGCACCGGGTCGTGGCCGAGGGTCGCGAACCGGTGGTTCGCCCCCTTGAACACCTTGAAGTTCTCAGCCTCGTAGCGCGTCGCGTCGTACGGCACGCCTCGCGAGGAGAGGATGTGGCTCTTGGAGGCGAACAGGCGGCCCGATTCCGCCGGATCCCCATCGCCGAAGCCGGAGAAAACGCGGTCCTGGAAGCTGTGCAGGGCGTCCTCCTTGGCGTTGCCCGCTCCCGCCCGCTCGACCTCCGTCAGGGAGTTGATGACGAGCACGCGGGCGACCTGGAGCATGGTCGCGGCGACGACGAAGGCCGCGTCGGCGTCCTGCAGCCTCGTCCGCTCCTTGAACTCGCGGTCAATGCGCTCGAGATTCTCGCCGTACTCGCGGACGGACTTCTCGACCGCCTGCTCGGCCCAGCCCTCGTCAACGGCCACGCATGCAGCCCTCGCCGCCATGTAGTCGGCGAAGAGCCTGCAGGCGTGCTCCTCTTCCTCCGTCACCTGACCGTCCGAGGCCGCGGCGACCTGCAGCTGCTCGGCGATGGAGCCCAGCGACACGATGTTCACGTTGTCTAGGCAGTCCTTGACCCGGTCGAAGGACAGGTCCTCGTCGTCCGCGATCGCCTGCACCCTCGCCTTCACGTCGTCCGGGAGGCCGCCGTCCAGCTTGAGGTAGTCGAGGCCGTCCTCGAGCCACTCCCGCTCCTCTTGGGAGAAGTCGCCGTCGCAGCGCATCAGGAAGCAGAGCGTCGCCACGTAGGCGTAGATGAAGTTGTGCCGCTTCTCGCCCGCAAGGTAGGCCCCCTGCTTGATGCCGTCACGGAACCCCTTGATGCGTGCCTTGCGGAGTCGCGCGGAGAACGAGTTCTCCTTGATGGCGTTGATGCCGCCCTCGACGGTCGACGCAGCGCCGGACGCAAGGGACGACGCTCCCTGGGCCAAACCCATTGCGGCGCCGACGGCGATTCCGCCCACCGCGTTCGCAGCCCCTGCGATCGCCTTGCCCGCATCGGACGACGCGATCTGCTCGCCGGCGCTCGACACGCCTTCCGCAGCCGAGCACATGGCGCTTCCGACGGCTTCGGATGCCGAGGCGGCCGTATCGACGATGGCGTTCCCCGCGTTCTCGGCCGCATTCGCGACGCCCTTGGCGGCGGACTCGACGGTCGCCGATGCGCCTTTTGCCATCTCTCCTGCGGCGTGGGCAGCTTGGGACAGAGCTTCCCCGAGATCGAACTTGAGCGCCATTCTGTATCTCCTGACGTAAACGAACCTTATGTAAGGCGCTCGTGCGCAACCGATGCAACACGGCACACACGACGCGTCTCACTCGCTCTTCATTATCCCACTATGCGCAAGCCCCTCGTCCGACCATCGGAGCGAGGGGCTTGATCGTTCTGTTCGGTTGCGATTTCGTTTTTCGGCAGCTAGTCCCGGTCGTCATCGCCGGCTGCGCAGCAGGCGTAGGCCGTGAGCGTGAGGAGCCCCATGAGG
>NZ_DAWEMK010000104.1:0-6536 GCF_052362415.1 Paratractidigestivibacter sp.
CGCACGGGCACCGCCCTCGTGTCCGACGAGAAATACCCCCAGGCAATCGAGGGGGTGCGCTGATGCTCGGCGATGAGCTCCTCGCGCTTTCCCCCGCTTCCCCGATCGATGCCGGCCGCGCCGCCGCGCTCGTGCGCGACGCGCTCGGCCTTGGCGGCTCCGACGGGACGAGCAGGGACGTGAGCCTCGCCGGCGGCGTGGCCCAGGGGACCGTTCACATCAGCGCGCCGACCGGCGCCTTCCCCGTGCCCGGCGAGCCTGCCGTCATGGCCATCGGGGCCTTCGACGGCCTGCACCTCGGGCACCAGGCGCTTCTCGACCGCGCCGAGGCCGAGGCCGTCGCGCGCGGCTGCCGGCTTGTGGTCGTGACCTTCTCGCCCGACCCGGCGGCGGTGCTGGGCGGCCCGGCGAACATGGACCTCATCCCCGCGCAGGCACGCTGGCGGCGTATCCAGGCCGCAGGCCACGCCTGCGTCTGCGTCCTGCAGTTCACGCCCGAGCTCGCGCGCCTTACGTATGAGCGCTTCGTCCGCGAGGTGCTCCTCGGGATCGCGAGGGTCCAGGCCATCGTGGTCGGCGAGGACTTCCGCCTGGGCGCCCGGGGCGCGGGCGACGTCCGCGCGCTCGCCGAGCTCGGGGGGAGCCTCGGCTTCGGCGTCATCGGCGTCGGGCTCTCACGCGCGGGCGGCGCCCCGGTCACGGCCACGCGCATCCGCGGGCTCTTGGCCGAGGGCAAGGTAGAAGAGGCCGCGGGCCTGCTCACGCGCCCGCACAGCGTCACCGGCCGCGTCGCCCACGGGAGGGGAGAAGGCACCGCCTTCGGCTTCCCGACGGCCAACGTCGAGGTCGAAGGGGGCGTCGAGCTTCCCGCCGAGGGCGTCTACGCCGGGTATGTGACGGTCGGCGCGGGCCGCGCCGTCGAAAGCCCGGACGGCGCGCCCGTCGACGGCAACGAATCCGGCGGAGCTGGCGAGGGACGCCCGGTCGCCTATGCGGCCGCCATCAACGTCGGCCGCCCGCCGACCTTCGAGCCGGGGCAGGAGGGCGCGCGCTTCCTCGAGGCCACGCTCATCGGCTTCGAGGGCGACCTCTACGGGCGCACGGTCGGCGTCTGCTTCCTGCGCTGGCTTAGGGCCTCGCGCCCCTTCGACTCGCTCACCGAGCTCGAGCGCACCGTCCTCGCCAACGTCGACTGGACGGCGAAGGCGCTCGGCGAGCGCGGGGTTTCTTTGTAGGGGGGACGCACCGGCGTACCGACTTGCGGGCTGAATCCCGCGGTCGCGCGCGCAAAAGCTCGCGGAAACTTAGACGGTGCCCAGCCCAAAGTGCCCGCCGAGGAAATCAGGAGGAGGGGAGGCCCGCATGATCACCGACGAGGACAAAGAGAAGGTCCGACAGGCGACCGACTTCGTGCAGCTCGTGGCCGAGACGGTCGAGCTGCGTCAGCGCGGCCAGGAGTTCTGGGGCTGCTGCCCCTTCCACGGCGAGAAGAGCCCTTCCTTCAAGGTCAACCCGAACACCGGGCTGTGGCACTGCTTCGGCTGCGGCGAGGGCGGCGACGTCTTCAGCTACGTGCAGAAGCGCGAGAACCTCGACTTCCCCGACGCCATCCGCTACCTCGCCGATCGCGCCGGTATCGAGCTCGCCGAGGAGCGCGGCGGCAGGCGCGGCCCCAGGCGCAACCGCCTGATCGAGTGCCTCACGGAGGCCCAGTCCTTCTACGCCACCATGCTCATGCGCGGCAGGGGAGAAGGCCCCGACTCGGCGCGCGCCTACTTCGCGTCGCGCGGGTTCGGCGGCGACGTCTGCCGCCGCTGGGGGCTCGGCTACGCTCCGGGGCGCGGCTCCCTCGTCGCGCACCTGCGCTCCAAGGGCTTCTCGCCCGCCGAGATGATCGCCGCCGACCTCGCGCTCGACCGGGGCGGCCGCGCGGTCGATCGATTCTTCGAGCGCGTGATGTTTCCCATCTGCGACGAGCAGGGGCGCGCGATCGCGTTCGGCGGACGCGTCATCGGTCCAAAGAAGGACACGGCCAAGTACGTGAACACGCGCGACACCGCGGTGTTCAACAAGGGCAAGCACCTCTTTGCCTACGACCGCGCCAAGGAGACCATGGCAGCCACCGGCGAGGCCATCGTCTGCGAGGGCTACACCGACGTCATCAGCATGCACGAGCACGGGTTCACGAACGCCGTCGCGGCGCTCGGCACGGCCTTCCGCCTCGACCACATCAAGCTCATGGAGCGCCAGCGCGTGAACCGCATCATCTGCATGTTCGACGGCGACGCCGCGGGCCAGCGCGCGGCCGAGCGCGCCGTGCAGTTCATCGACAAGACCTCCGCAGAGCTGCGCTGCGTCGTTTTGCCGGACAACCAGGACCCGATGGAGTTCCTCCAGGCCCACCCGGCAGACGAGCTGCGCCCGCTGCTCGACGCCGCCCGGCCCCTGATGGACTTCGTCTTCGACAAGCGGCTCGCGGGCGCCGACCTCGGCAGCCCCGGGGCGCGCGTGGCGGTCCTCGAGTCGATGGCCAAGGTCCTCGCGCCGCTCAAGAAGTCCGTCGTGATGCCCGAGTACGCGGCACGGCTGGCAGACGCCCTCCAGATGGACCTGGGCGACGTCAAGGACGCCATCCGCGACGCGCCCATGCCGCGCGATGACTCCGGCTCCTCGCCGCGCCGCGGGCGCTCCGGCGGCTACCGCGACGGCGGACCGCGCGCAAAAGCGGTCTCGGGCGGGGGACGTGCGGGCGCGCCCGCCCTTGCGTCATCCGCGCCGTACGCGTCGGACGAGGACGGCTACGACTACGTGCCCGCCGAGGCCTACGAAGACGTCCCCGCGGAAGCATACGGCGACGCGGGCGGCTACGGCGGCGGCTACGGCGAGCCTGCGGCAGCCGGGACGGGCTTCTCGCCGGCCGCGGCGCCCGCCCCCGCGGCCCCGCGCTACCGGCTCTCCGAGGAGGAGCGCATGCAGCTCGCCTGCGAGCAAGAGCTCCTGTGCGCCCTGGCCGCCGACCCCGACCCCGTCAAGGCCTACGCCGAGCGCCTGGCGGACATCTCGTGGGCGGACTCTCGCCACGAGGCCATGGCCTGGGCGATGCTCTCCACGCCCGCGGGCGCATCGCCCGCAGACGTCGTCGCCGCCGCCACGGCCGCGTGCGAGTCGGCCCCGCAGGTGCTCTCCGCGGGGCGCGTCATGGGCGAGGCGGGCATGGAGGAGGGCCAGAAGCTCGAGCTCATCGTGAACACGCTCGAGTGGCTCTCGTGCCAGCGGCGGGTGCGCCAGATCCGCGGCAAGCTCCGCTCGGTCCCCGACGCGTACGGCGACGAGGCCCAGGAGCTCTATGCCGAAGCCGCTCGCCTGCAATCGAGGGCGAACGATTTGCGAGAGTGCTTATCCTCGACTAACAACGCGTAGTTTTTGGGTAATATAAGAAAGTTCATGCGTCGAAGGGATATACGTGGCAGCCAAGAAGACCAAAGACGAGGTCAAGCTTTCCGATGAGCTCGAGAAGGTCGTTGAGGACCTTGTGGGCGATGCCAAGGACGGCAGCGTGAGCGAGGACGACGTCCAGCTCGCCCTGCAGGAGATCGACGTCGACGGAGATGAGCTCGACGACGTCTACGAGAGCATCCGCGCCAAGGGCGTCGAGGTCGTCGAGTCCGACGCGGACTCCTCGGGCGACTCCTACTCCGCGACCGACGACTCCGACTCCGATGACTATTCCGACGACGATGACGACGAGGACGTCGACGACGAGGACGGCAACGACGAGTTCGGCGACGAGGACCACGACGTCGAGGCCGTGAGCGAGGCTAAGGCCGTCAAGGAGGCCCTGCGCTCCGTCCCCAAGGCCAAAGCATCCAAGCCCAAGCGCTCGAGCCGCGCCCGCGCCCGCCGCGTGGACACCTCGACCGTCATGCTCACCGGCGACCCGGTCCGCATGTACCTCAAGGAGATCGGCAAGGTCGACCTGCTGACCGCCTCCGAGGAGGTCAACCTCGCGATGAAGATCGAGGCCGGCACCGAGGCGACCCAGAAGCTCGAGGCCGCCGAGAACGGCGAGCTCAAGCTCACCCGCGCCGAGCAGCGCCGCCTCATGCGCATCGAGTCCGTGGGCCTCGACGCCAAGCAGCAGCTCATCAGCGCGAACCTTCGCCTGGTCGTCTCCATTGCCAAGCGCTACGTCGGCCGCGGCATGCTGTTCCTCGACCTCATCCAGGAGGGCAACCTCGGCCTCATCCGCGCGGTCGAGAAGTTCGACTACACCAAGGGCTTCAAGTTCTCGACCTACGCGACGTGGTGGATCCGCCAGGCCATCACCCGCGCCATCGCCGACCAGGCGCGCACCATCCGCATCCCGGTCCACATGGTCGAGACCATCAACAAGCTCATCCGCGTCCAGCGCCAGCTGCTCCAGGACCTCGGCCGCGACCCGACCCCCGAGGAGATCGGCGCCGAGATGGGCATGAGCCCCGACCGCGTGCGCGAGATCCAGAAGATCAGCCAGGAGCCCGTCAGCCTCGAGACCCCGATCGGCGAGGAGGAGGACTCCCAGCTCGGCGATTTCATCGAGGACTCCACCGCCGTCGCCCCTCCCGAGGCCGCGTCCGACTCCATGCTGCGCGAGCAGCTCGACCAGGTGCTCGATTCCCTCGCGGACCGCGAGCGCAAGGTCATCAAGTTCCGCTTCGGCCTGGAGGACGGCCACCCGCGCACACTCGAGGAAGTCGGCCGTGAGTTCGGCGTCACGCGCGAGCGCATCCGTCAGATCGAGTCCAAGACCTTGGCCAAGCTCCGTCACCCGAGCCGCTCCGGCCGTCTTAAGGACTACATGGAAGACTAGCTGCCAGGGCCCCGTTCGCGGGGCCCTGATTCGCATAAAGGAGAAGCACATGTTGCTCGAAGCACAGATGAACAGGCGCGATTTCCTTGGCCTCGCCGCCGCCTCCGCCGTCGCGCTCTCGCTGGGGGCCTGTGGCGGCTCTGCCGGCGGTTCCGGCACCGGTTCCGGCGCGGACGCAGATCAGGTGCGCTCGGCGCTCGAGACGTACCTCTCGCAGCTTAAGGCGGCCTCTGGCGAGGCGTTCGACCTCGCCGTCGCAAAGATGAAGGAGCTCTGCGCCGACCAGCTCGCCGACCTCGGCGCCACGCCCGAGGACCTCGCCCGCGAGTATCTCCAGAAGTTCGACTACGCGATCGAGGACGTCCAGGTCACGGGGGCAAGCGCGCTGGCCAAGGTGAAGATATCGGCCCGGTCCGTCACGAAGATCATCAAGGACACCGCGGCCAAGGGCGACCCGCTCCACTTCAAGCTGCAGGACCTCCTCGACACGATGCGCGATGCCCCGGTGCAGGACTCCGAGGCGAGTGTGTACTGCAAGAAGGCAAACGACGGCTCCTGGGACGTCAAGGACGGCCTCAGCCAGTCGCTCGTCAAGCTCTGCTTCTAGGCCTACGCCGACGCCCCGCGCCGGACGAGCTATCCCTCAGAGAGGAACGCCATGCCCAAGCGAATCATCGCCCTGCTCTCGTCTGTGCTCCTGGCCGTTTGCGCGTTTGCGACCGCGGGTTGCGGCGCCGGCGGCGAGGACGACGCGCGCGCGGCCGCTGAGGCCACGCTCTCGCGCCTGTGGTCGTCGCCCGACGACGCCTGGCAGATCCTGGGCGACGAGTCCTGCACCGAGATCCAGCGACTCGGCGTGGCGCCCGAGGACTTCCTCAAGGCATATTTCGACGGGGCGTCGTATGAGGTGGGGGAGGTCTCCGTCGACGGATCGGCGGCCACGGCGCAGCTGACGCTGCGCACGCGCTCGATGGCTGACGTGAGGACCACGCTTTCGGACGCCTACACCGCGCAGACCCTCGCGAACGGGGGCTACCCCGAGGAGTCCGATCTTTACCTTATCGTCGGCGACAAGCTCCTCGATTGCGTGAGGGCGGCGCCGGTGCAGGAGCACAGCTGTGAGGTCGCGCTCCAGAAGTCCGACGGAACCTGGAGGCTCACCGACGAGGGAAGTGCAGCCTTGGGCTCGACGTTGGTAGGCCAGTGACCTGCGGTTTCTTGGAATCTCGGAAATTCGCCAAAGTTTTTTGAGATTCTCGCTTGCATAGCTCGCAGATTCCTGTATAGTTCTTTCTTGCGCGAAGGCAGCGCAGAACATATTCCCCGGTGGCGCAGTGGTAGCGCAGCTGACTGTTAATCAGCGTGTCGCAGGTTCGAATCCTGCCCGGGGAGCCAGAATTTAAGGACCCGGCTTCGAGCCGGGTTTTCTTTTTTCGATCAATACAGGGTCTCTGGCTTTTACGTGGCAACCCATGCCCTGTGCTACGATTTCCCAGTACGTGTTCACCGATTCCAGCGATTCCCGGGAGGAATCTTGGCAAACTCCGCAACCGTTACCAACGAGAAGTCCCTGGTGCGCGCCCACAAGAAGGCGCAGCGAAAGAAGGACTTCTTTATCCTCCAGCAGCTCGTGACCAAGGACTTCAAGCTCCGCTACCGCCGCAGCGTCCTCGGCGTCATCTGGAGC
>NZ_DAWEMK010000105.1:0-436 GCF_052362415.1 Paratractidigestivibacter sp.
CCACGTGCTCTTTGCCCGCAGCGCCGAGATGCGCAACGGCTTCTCGCGCAGCGACAACTAGTCCTGCGGGCAGCCCCCCGCGACCGTCGTCGGACGCCCATCGCAGAGACGACGAGAAAGCGCGCCCCCTCCATAAGGAAGGGGCGCGCTTATCGTTCAATCCGCAGCCGGTGCCAAGCGTCGTTCGTAGGCTACTCGGCGTCGTCCTCCTCGTCCTCGTCGGGCTTCTCGCCTGCGAGCGAGAGGCCATAGAACAGGCCGAACAGCAGGAAGAGCACGGGGATCGCCATAGCGGCAAGGAGGATCACCGCGAAGGCGGTCGCCGCGCCGGACGGCAGCACGGGAATCATGAACGGCGAGAGCATGAACGCGACGGCCGGCACGACGCCGAGGACGCGCCAAGCGATGCGCATTCCGTGGCCGAGCTTGAGGTCGA
>NZ_DAWEMK010000105.1:446-2480 GCF_052362415.1 Paratractidigestivibacter sp.
GAGCGCGGCGATGGAGAACGCGCCGACCGGCTTGGCGAATACAGCCATCGTGAGCAGGGCGATGTTGTCGCCGAAGTCCCCGCCAACCGACGCCGACCAGGCCAAAAACACGACGCAGATCGCCGAGATGACGCCCCACACGGCGGCGTTGGCGATGAACGTGGATCTCTTCATAACATGACTCCTCAACATCTATGGGGTATGCTCGTTTAGCAAGAACACAGTATAAACCCGAGCGGCGGGCGCCGCTTTTACCCGAGGACGGTATTGCGATGGAGAACACAAAGGCGAAGCGCAGGTACACGGTCGGCGAGGAGGTCGCGAACTCGGTGAGCCACGGCGTGGGGGCGCTGCTCTCCATCGCCGCGCTCGTGCTGCTCATCGTGCGCGCCGTCAGCCACGGCGGCGGCGTGAGGCTCGCCGCGGCGCTGCTCATGGGCATCGGCCTTCTGGTCGAGTACCTCTTCTCGACGCTCTACCACGCGATCGCGCCCGAGAAAGCCAAGCGCGTGTTCCGCGTGCTCGACCACTGCGGCATCTACCTGCTCATCGCCGGCAGCTACGCGCCGTTCGCGCTCGTCGCGCTCGCCGACCGCGGGGGCATCGCGCTCGGCATCGCCGTGTGGGCCGTCGCCATCGTGGGCATCGTCGCCGAGTGCTTCCTGCGCGAGAAGCAGCCCAAATGGCTCACCGCGCTCATCTACGTGATCCTCGGCTGGGCGGTCGTCTTCCACATCGTCGACCTCTATCAGGTGCTGCCCGCGCCCGCGTTCTGGCTCCTTCTGGCGGGCGGCATCAGCTACACCGTCGGAGCGCTCTTCTACATCCCCAAGAACGTCCGCTACCTGCACTTCATTTTCCATCTCTTCACCCTGGCCGGCAGCGTCTGCATCACCCTCTCGGCCCTCCTCTTCGTCCTCTAGAACAAACATCGACCATCCACAAAGAAGCCCCGGAACACCTCCGGGGCTTCTTTCATATTGCTCTTAAATTCACTTAAGCAGCCACAAGCATGGTTGACCGACAAGGGCGTCGCCATCCACGAAGCCTCGGCAATTACGCTTTGACCTCGAACTTCTCGTGGCACTTCGGGCACGTCACGCGGAGCCTGCCCTTGCCGCGCGGCACGCGGACCTTCTGGCCGCAGTGGGTGCACTTGACGTGCTTGTACTGCTTGGCCTCGGCCGCGGCGGCTTTGGGGTTCTGCAGCCACGGGCGGGCGGGCCCGATGGCCTTGAGGAAGGCGGCGTTCTCGCGCGAGCGCGAGCCGAGGTTCTTCGACTGGATGCGGAAGCCGGCGTAGACGATCAGCGCGAGCGCGAGCCAGCCGAGCCAGCCGGCGTGCGCGAAGATGTTGATGATGACGAGCAGCAGCGCCAGGTAGACGCAGGCCATGGCAAGGTCATCAGGGCCTTGGCGACCGCGGAGCCACTGGGCGGCCTGGCGCTCGGCCTCGGCCCTCTTGGCGTTCCAATCGGTCTTCGGCTTGTTTTGGTCGGACATAAGGAAGGTCCTTTCGAACTTACGGTTCCGAAACGCACATCGCTTCTTCTACCCAAAGCTGAAGCTGGAATTCGCTCTCGGGGCCGAATCCCCGGGAACATAAAGGAGCCGCCCCGAGGGACGGCTCCTCCAGTGCTCGATGAAGCGACGCTGGGCGCGACGGGGAGCTTACTCCTCGGCGGTCTCCTCAGCCTCGGCGGCCTCCTCGGCCGGCTTCTCGGACTCGGGGAGAGGCTTGACCTCGACCTCGGTGCCGAGGGTCTCGGCGGCGGCCTTCATAGAGAGGGAGATGCGACGACGGTCGAGGTCGATCTCCATGACCTTCACCTGGACGGTGTCGCCCACAGAGCAGACCTGGGACGGCTGGTCGACGTGGGACTTGGCCATCTCGGAGATGTGGACGAGGCCCTCCACGCCGTCGCCGAGGTCGACGAAGGCGCCGAAGGTGACGAGCTTGGTGACCTTGCCCTCGACGATGGCGTCGACGGGGTACTTCTTGACGAGGGTGCGCCAAGGATCCTCGGTGGTCTG
>NZ_DAWEMK010000105.1:2490-6405 GCF_052362415.1 Paratractidigestivibacter sp.
ACGTCGAGCACCTGGACCTCGACCTCCTGGCCGACCTTGACGACCTCGGAGGGGTGGTTGACGTGGTTCCAGGAGAGCTCGGAGATGTGGACCAGGCCGTCGATGCCGCCGAGGTCGACGAAGGCGCCGAAGTCGACGATCGAGGACACGGTGCCCTTGAGGCGCATGCCGACCTGCAGCTTGGAGAGGATCTCCTGGCGCTCGGCCTTGCGGGCCTCCTCGAGCACGACACGGCGAGAGAGGACGACGTTGTTGCGGTTGCGATCCATCTCGATGACGCGGGCCTCGATGCGGGTGCCCATGTAGGCGGTGAGGTCCTTGACGCGACGGAGGTCGACGAGGGAGGCGGGCAGGAAGCCGCGCAGGCCGATGTCGAGGATCAGGCCGCCCTTGACGACCTCGATGACCTCGCCCTCGACGGTCTCGCCGGACTGGAACTTGGCCTCGACGGCGTTCCAGGCGCGCTCGTACTCTGCGCGCTTCTTGGACAGGACGAGGCGACCCTCCTTGTCCTCCTTCTGGAGAACGAGGGCCTCGATCTCGTCGCCCAGGGCGACGACGTCGGCCGGGTTGACGTCCTTGCGGATGGAAAGCTCGCGGGACGGGATAACGCCCTCGGACTTGTAGCTGATGTCAAGCAGGACCTCGTCGCGCTCGACCTTGACGACGGTACCGGTCACAAGGTCGCCCTCATTGAAGTCGGTGACGGTGCCGTCAATGAGGCTGTTCATCTCCTCGTCGGAAATGTCATCCATGGCGAAGATGGACGAGTTCTGAATCTCACTCAAAGGTGGACCCCTTTCGAACAACGGGGCCCCGGTCGTCATGGTCGCTGCCTGCAGTGCCAAATCAATCGCGGCGTCTACGTGGAAACTTGCATGCTCTCGGGGGCCGACAGATACGTTTGTGCGGGCCCCATGCCCACACGCGCTTTAGAGTACCTTTAATGGCGCCCGGATTTCAAGCTATTGTTTGAGGTAAATTGAGTTTCTACGCAGGGTCGCCACGAGTCAGCGCGCCCGCGGGGCGGTTCACAAGGGAAGGCGCTCGAACCATGATACAGGCAGTACTGTTCGATCTGGACGACACGCTGCTGTCGCTCAACCTCACGGCGTTCCTCGCCAGGTACATCAACGGGGCCTCCGGGCTCCTCGCCCGCGCGAGCGGGAAGCTGCGCGTGAACATCATGACCGCCTATGCGCGCGCCTGGCTCGCCGCCGAGGGCGAGAAGCGCCGCGACCGCATGACGAACCAGCAGCTCATCAACTCGATCATCTACAAGCAGTGCGGCATCCCCCTGGACGACCCCGTCATCGCCGACATGATCGATTGCTACGAGCGCACCGTCGTGCCGCGCATGGGGTCGGGCATCGTCCGCGCCGAGCCCAAAGAGGGCGCCCGCGAGGCCGTCGACGCAGTGTGGGGCATGGGCCTCACCTGCGCGCTCGCGACGAACCCGGTCGTCTCGATGGAGTGCGACCGCGCGCGCATGGCCTGGGCGGGCTTCACGGAGGACGACTTCGCGCTCGTCTCGTGCGCGGAGAACTCGACGCGCGCCAAGCCGTGGGCGGACTACTACGAGGAGTTCTGCGGCAAGCTCGGGCTTTCCCCCAGCGAGTGCCTCATGGTGGGCAACGACGCAAAGAGGGACTTCGCGCACCCCGAGTGCGGCCTGCGCACGGTCTACGTCGGCCACGCGAAGCCCACGCGCGCCCTGTGGGCGGGCCAGATGAGCGAGCTTGCCTCGGCACTGCCGGCCATCATCGAGAAGGCGAACAGCGAAGAGTGACGGCGAGCGCATGCCGCAAGAAGGAACGGGCGCGGTTTTCCGATTGCCAACGGAAAAACCGCGCCCGTTCCCATGCTTAGACGCTCGGAAAAGCCCGTGACCTCCCCGGCTCGCCGTCAGCGCTCCTTGAACGAGACGAGCCGGTAGCCGGCCTGCTCGACGACCGATCGGACCGCGGCCTCGTCGAGCGGCCGCTTCGCGCGAAGGCGGGCCTGGCCGCCCGCGAGGGTGACCTCTGCCCAGGCGCCGGGCAGCGAGTCGAGCGCGGCGGTCACGGCGGCCACGCAGTGCTCGCAGCTCATGCCCCCGATGCCAAGCTCGGCCTCGTACGGGTAGTGTGCGGGGTCGGTATCCGTCACCTCGACGAGCTTGAACTTCTTTCCCGCGGGGGCGCCGCCGCCCTTCGCGGCCCCGCTGCAGCAGTCGCGCTTGCCGGTCGCGGTGCCGAGGAAGCGCACCGCGGCGACCACGAAGAGGGCCGCGACGGCGACGATGATGACGATGTCGGCTATGCCCATGGTTACTCGATTCCCTCAGGCCCCGCGGCGCGCGCGAGGCAAAGTTAACCTAAGCCGACTATATACCCCTTAGAGGTATTTGCGCCAGTCCTCCTCGCCCTCGTCGTCCTCGGCCGCGGCGGCGGCGCGGGTCGCCGTGGCCTCGCGCTCGGCGCGCGGGACGTACGGGTCGGCGTTGGCCTCGGGGAACTTGGCGAAGGCGTGCTCGAAGCGCTCGAGGTTCTCGTCGAAGCGGCCGCGCGGCACGGCGAAGACCTCGGCGCGGAACATCTCGGCCACCTGCCCCGCGCCCCAGCCGAAGACCCCGCAGCCGAAGGCGCCGAGGACGAGCTTCTCGTGCCCGAGCTCGTCGGCGACGGCGAGCACGAGGCGGATGCGCCCGCGCATGGCCTCGGCGAGCGCCTCGTCCGAGACGCGGTACTCCGTCCGGGCGCGGCTGGCGTTGGGCGCCGCGGCGACGATCACGTCGGCGTAGCTGTGGTACTTCTCGCGGTCGAAGCGTACGCGCGGCACGACCAGGGCGCGGTTGCGGTAGAGCTCGCAGTTGATGTTGCGGCGACGGTTCTCGGCATACCAGGCCTTCTGCGTCGCGAGCACGTTGTAGAGCGTGGACTCGGCGCACAGGGCCTCCTCCTGCGCCCATGCGCCGCGCGCGTAGCCGCCGCCGGCGCTCGTGAAGCTCGCGAAGTCGAGGACAGCGAGGTCACAGGCCGAGGCGAGTCCGCGCCCGCGCGCGAGCACGGCGGTCACGGAGTCCTCGTCGACGACCGTCACGGACGGCACGCGGGGCGCCCCGTCGTCGAGCACGGGCTCCGAGGCGGGCGTCGAGCCATAGGTCCTGATCCCCGCGACCGATGCCGCGACCTCGGGGGCGAGCCTGCGCTCGACGTCGGCTATGTGGCGCTCGGCCTCGGCGGCGCGGGCCTCTTTCCTCGGGTTGGTGCGCTTTCTGTCCGCCATTGGTCCTCCTCTGGAATCGCGGGGCAGCCCCGGCTCGCTCGGACGGGCCCGACCCTCCTGCAGTGCAAAGAACAAGAAAAGCGCTCGGGGCGGCCCCGCGGATGGGCCGCCCCGGGCGCTTTATTTGCCTAGAAGCTCGCGCGCATGTGCCAGGGACGCCTCGCCGGTGTCGCCCGAGAGCATGCGGGCGATCTCGCGGACGCGCTCCTCGCCCGCGATGGGCGAAAGCGTGGTCTCGGGCACGTCGCCTGCGGACTTGCTCACGAGGTAGTGCTCATCTGCCGCCACGGCGACCTGGGCCAGGTGCGTGACCACGATGACCTGGTGCGTCCGCGCGAGGTCGGCGAGGACCTCGGCGAGCGCGACGGCGGTCGCGCCGCCCACGCCGGCGTCGACCTCGTCGAAGACGAGCGTCTCGGCGGCGTCGGACTCGCCCAGCACGACCTTGAGGGCGAGCATCACGCGGCTGACCTCGCCGCCCGACGCGATGCGCCGCAGCGGCCGCGCCGTGAGGCCCGCGCCCGGGCGGTACAGGAACTCGGCGCGCGAGGCGCCGCGGCGCGACCACTCCTGCCTGGGCAGGCGCTCGAAGGCGACCTCGAGCTCGGCGGAGCCCATCTCGAGCCGGGCCATCTGGGCGCTCACCGC
>NZ_DAWEMK010000106.1:0-700 GCF_052362415.1 Paratractidigestivibacter sp.
GACTAAGCGTAGTAATGATGTCTGGTCGAGACGTGATAACTACTGTACCCGACAACAGTCGAGTATATAATCCCACCCACGCGGTATGTTTATTGATATTAGCAAACGTTCGTTATCGTTGAAAACGGTAACCGGGACAAAAGCAAGCGGCCCCGGCTCGCGTAGGCGGGCCGGGGCCGAGGAGAGACCAAGGTAAGGTCGCAGCTCTACTTGCCGAGCAGGTCGGCGACGTCGAGGGCGATCATGTACTCCTCGTTCGTAGGGACGACGAGGACCTTGACGGCTGAGTCCGGGGTGGAGATCACGCGCGGGTCGTCGGAACGGACGGCGTTCAGCTCAGGGTCGATCTTCACGCCCATGTACGCGAGGCGGTCAGCGACGCCCTGGCGCATCTCGGCGGAATTCTCGCCGATACCAGCGGTGAAGGCCATGGTGTCCACGCCGCCCATCGAGCACACCATCTCAGCGGTCAGCTGAGCGGTGCGGTAATAGAACATCTCGAGCGCCATCTTGCAGTTCTCGTCGCCCTTCTCGGCGCCGGCCTCGATATCGCGGGAGTCGGACGAGACGCCGGAGACGGCGAGAAGGCCGGACTGCTTGTTCATCATCGTGTCGATCTGGTCGATGGTGTAGCCGCCCTCGCGCACGAGGAAGAAGACCGTGGCGGGGTCGAGGGTGCCGCAGCGGGTGCCCATGATGA
>NZ_DAWEMK010000106.1:710-6170 GCF_052362415.1 Paratractidigestivibacter sp.
GGCCGTCGAGCGGGGTCAGGCCCATGGTGGTGTCCTGGCACTTGCCGTCCTCGATGGCGCACAGCGAGGCGCCGGAGCCGAGGTGCAGGCTCACGAGCTTGTGGACGTCGCCGTTGAGGAACTGGTTCGTGGCGCGCCAGATGTAGCGGTGGGAAGTGCCGTGGGCGCCGTACTTGCGGACGTGAAGCTTGTCCACGACGTCGCGGGGCAGGGCGTAGCGCCAGGCGTGCTCGGGCATGTTGTAGTGGAACGCAGTGTCCGGGACGATGACGTTGCCGAGCTCGGGGAACATCTGGCGGCAGATCTCGACGACGTCGGCCTCCGCGTAGTTGTGGAGCGGGGCCAGCGGGGCGACCTCGCGAACCTTGGCGAGCACATCGTCGTCGACGACGGCGGACTCGGGGAAGTACCAGCCGCCCTGGACGACGCGGTGGCCGATGCCGTCGATGGGCTTGTCGACGTTCTTCAGGATCTCGAAGACGTGCTTGACGGCGGTCTTGTGGTCGGGCAGCGCGACCTCGAGCTTCTGCTTCTGGCCGCCCATCTCCTCATGGCCGATGAAGGAGCCGTCGATGCCGATGCGCTCGCAGTTGCCCTTGGCATAGACTTCGCGGGTGTCGACGTCGAGCAGCTGGTACTTCAGCGAAGAGCTGCCGGCATTGATGACCAAAACGTTCATGTGTCTCCTCTCGATGCGGGGGCGTCGGACCCGCGGCAATACCTTGCACTTAGACGCAAAGACGCTTAAATGATAGACCCGCTGAGCATAAACAGCGGGTCTAAACAAGGGGTTATTCGGCGAATGCCACGTTTTCGAGGATGCGCGCGGCGTTCTCGATGCACTGAGGGCAGCTACAGAGGACCTCACCGGTGTCGATGCCCTTGAGATCACGGCAGCGCGTGGCGCCGCACGCCTCGGCGAACTGCTCGACGATCTGACGGGAGACCTTGTAGGTCGCACCCTTGGTCGTGGGGTTGTCGAGGTCGGCGCCGGACTTGGCGAGGCCGCAGATGATGCAGGCACCGGACAGCGCGCCGCAGGTGCCCTCCATACAACCCATGCCAAGGCCGAGGCCCTCGGTCGCGGCAAAGAGCGCCTGTTTGTCCGCGCCGACGAGGTCGGCGTAGGCGCATGCAACGGCCTGGGCGCAGTTGTAGCCCTTGGCGTGCAGGGCGGCGCAATCGGCAACGCGTGACTCCATGGCTAGTCCTCCTTGGGCAGCAGGCCCTCGCCCAGCTTGACGCCGCCGAGAACGTGCATGTGCAGGTGCATGACGGTCTGACCGGCATCGGAGCCGGTGTTCATGATGCAGCGGAAACCGGAGGCATCGAGACCGGTCTCGCTGGCGATGGCGGCGACGGCCTTCGTCATGGACTCGAGCGTCTGGGCGGGGACGCCGTCGATGATGTTGGCATAGTGCTTCTTGGGTACCACGAGCACGTGGACGGGGGCCTGGGGGTTGAGGTCCTTGAAGGCGACGACGTTGTCGTCCTCGTAGACGAAGTCGCTCGGAATCTCGCCGTTGGCGATCTTGCAGAAGATGCAGTCGGACATGTTCCTCTCCTAAAGGTCGTAATTTGCGCTTCGTGCAGGCAAAGCGCTATTCGTTGATATAAGCGGTCGCAGGCGCGGAGGCGGTGTCGGTCGTGGGGGCCGCCTCGTCGGTGGCGTCGAGAAGGACGCGGACCTTCTGCTCGGCGTCGTTCAGGCGAGCGCGGAGGCTCTTGAGAAGCTCCACTCCCCTGCCATAGCGGTCGAGCAACTCCTCGAGCTCAAGGTCGCCGGCCTCAAGGGAGCGGACAATCTGCTCAAGCTCAATCGAGGCCTCCTTGAAGGTCATCTCGTCGATGTTCTTGTACTCCATGGGAAAACTCCTTCCTGCGCGCGGAGGCGCAAAAGATTCTAGTCCTTGTGCACCGCGGCGACGGAGGCGTCGACGGATCCATGCCCGAGCTGCACGGCGATGAGGTCGCCGGCGCTGAGCGACGAGGCCTCCTTGACCACGTGGCCGCCCTCGTCGCGCGCGATGGCGTAGCCGCGCCCGAGGACCTTCAGCGGCGAGAGCGCGTCGAGGGTCGCCGCGAGCCTGCCGAAATCGGACTCGTAGCCGCGCAGCAGCCTGGGACCGATGCCGGCGAGGCGGGAGGATTCCTTGGCAAGCGACTCGCCCTGCTGCTTGAGCATGCGCGGGAGCGCAGCATGGAGCCGCTCGGAGGTCTGCTCCAGCTCCGCCTCGCGAGCATGGATGCCGGACGCGGGGTCGGTGAGGCAGGGCCTCGACCCGAGGGCATCGAGCTTCGCGCGCTCGCGCCCCAGAAGCGTCGTCATCGCAGAGTCCGCGAGCTTGGAGTCGGCGTCGAGGCCCGACCCCAGCCGCTCGATCATGGCGGACATCGAGTTGCCCAGGCGGACCTGCCGCTGGATGATCTGGCGCTCGACCTCGTCGATCGCCGGCGCGACGGACTCTGCCGCCGCCGTCGGCGTGGAGCAGCGGCGGTCCGCCACCATGTCCGCGATCGAGGTGTCGGGCTCGTGCCCGATGCCGGTGATCACCGGCACAGGGGACGCCGCGACCGCGCGCGCGACCGACTCGTCGTTGAAGCACATGAGGTCCTCGAACGAGCCGCCTCCGCGCACGAGCAGGATGGCGTCGGGGGCGGATGCCGCGGCCACCTGGAGCGCGCGGACGATGGTCGCCGGAGCCGTCGCGCCCTGCACGCTGCAGCCGACGACGTCGATGAGCACGAGCGGGTTGCGGCGCGCGAGGGTGCGCTTGACGTCCTCGATGACCGAGCCGGAAAGCGAGGTGCAGACGCAGACCCTCGAGCAGAACGCGGGGATGCGGCGCTTGCGCGCGGGGTCCATAAGGCCTTCCCGCTCGAGCTTGCGCGCGAGCTCCGCGACCTGCTGGCGCAGGATGCCCTCACCTGCGACGGAGATGCTGCTCGCGACGAACGAGAAGCGCCCCGAGGCCTTGTAGATATCGAACTTGCCCGTAAGCCGGATCTGGAGGCCGTCGCGGAGCTCGAAACCGGCGTGCGCGTAGACACCGCGCCACACGATGACGCTCATGGACGCGCCGTCGTCCTTGACCTCGAAGTAGCAGTGACCGCTGCGAGCGTTGGGGCCGCGGAAGCCGGAGACCTCGCCCGTGACCGTCAGCGCCGGCCAGGCAGAGACGTTGCCCTTGGCGAGCCCGACCGCCTCGGAGACGGAGAGCGCGCCGGAAGCTTCTTCCCTCATGCGGCTACCTCCGGTCCCTGTCGCCGTACTGGCCGAGCAGGTACACGAGCTGCAGGATCGAAACGAGGGCGGCGGCGACGTAGGTGAGCGCCGCTGCGATGAGCACCTGGCGCGCGCCCTTCTGGTCGAGGCCAGAGCCGTACTTGCCGAGGTAGGCGACCGCGCGGCGGGAAGCGTCGATCTCCACGGGGAGCGTGACGAGCGAGAAGACCACCGTGGCGGCGAACAGCAGGATGGCCACCTTGACGAGCCCCATGGCGTTCATGAAGACGCCGGCCATGAGGACGATCATCCAGGCGCTCGAGGCGAGGTTGACGGCAGGGACGAGCAGCGTCCGCAGGCGATACATCGAGAACCCCTTGGCTGCCTGGACGGCATGGCCCGCCTCGTGGCAGGCGACGGCCACCGAGGCGACCGATGCCCCCGAGAAGTTCGCGGACGAGAGGTGCAGGCACCCGTCGGCGGGGTTGAAGTTGTCCGTGAGCTCGCCGCCGATGCGATCGATGCCGATGTCCCCGGCACCGCCCTCGTCGAGCATCCTGCGGGCAACCTCGGCTCCCGACCCGGGCACGGACGCGCGAACGCCGGACCACTTCCGGTACGTGCTCTTTATGTAGGCCTGCGTGGCGAGGCCGAGAACGAGCGAGACGACGACCAGCAGGATATACGACGTGTTCATGCCAGCGCCGTATCCGTAGCCGTAACCGTAATAACCGTAAGGCATAAGAGGCTCCAATCTATCCGATGCTTCCTATATACCCCCTCGCGCTGTTCCGGCCATGGTACCCGAGGGACGGGACAACAATTAACGAGAAGGAAGCGGAGGCGTCAGAGAAGCTCGATCTTGCCGTCCTTGATGGTGAGGCCGAGCTCGCCCGCGAGCAGGCGCTCGAGCTGCTTGCCCGCGACCTCGTGGCGCCAGCCCTGGGCAAGGCGGCCGTCGCGCGAGCCGCTCAAAAGCTCGTTCAGGTCGTCCTTGCTCGCGATGACCTGCGGCGCGATGCCGGTCTTCTCGGCCACGACGCGGACGACGGCGCTCATGAGGTCGAGCGCTCCGTCCTTCTCGGGCGAGGGCTTGAGGCGCTTGATGGCGGCCGGGAAGTCGGCGGGCGGGCAGTCGAGGCCGCGCTGAACGGAGGCGATGATGCCGCGGGCGTCGGACTCGGAGAGCTTCTCGAGGCCGCGGATCCTGCGGAGCCTGGGCAGCGAGGTCGGTGTTCGGTGACATGCCTCGACGATGACCTCGTCGGACATCAGCCACTTGCGGGGGACGTCGCGGGCGGCAGCGGTCTCCTCTCGCCAAGCGCAGACCTCGCGGGCGACGGCGAGCTGACGCCTGGTGAGGGTGCTCGCGCGCTTAAGGCGCAGGTACGCGTCGCGCGGGTCCTTGCGGAAGCGCGAGGGATCGGAGGCCTCGTCCATCTCGGGCAGGACCCACGAGAGCCTGTCGGAGTCGACGAGCTTGTTGCACATCGTCTCGTAGATCTGGGGCAGGTAGCGGACGTCGTCCTCGGCATAGACGAGCTGCTCAGGGTCGAGCGGGCGCTGAGACCAATCGGTCAGGGCCTCCGCCTTGGGCAGCGACACCCCGCAGTAGGCGTCGACGAGCGGACCGTAGCCGATCTGCTGCCTGAGCCCGAGAAACGCCGCGGCGACCTGCGTGTCGAACACGTTCCTGCACACGCAGCCCATGCCGTCCCACAGCACCTCGAGGTCCTGCGAGCAGGCATGAAAGACCTTGACGACGTCGGGGTCCTCGAAGATCGCAGCGAGCGGAGAGAGATCCTCGATGAGGATGGGGTCGATCGCGGCGATGCTGCCGCCGGCGTTGACCTGGATGAGGCAAAGGCGCGGGAAGTAGGTCTTCTCGCGGAGAAACTCGGTATCGACGGCGACGACGCGGCAGGTGGAGGCCTCGTCGCAGTAGGCCTTGAGCTCTTCTTGGGTGGAAAGATACACGCAAGCTCGATTCTAACGATAATTTGAGTACCATTCGAAGGAGCGCCCTGGGCGCCCGGCCTTACATCATACCGAGAAACTCCCTTATATGAGGAGGAAGGCATGCGTACCCTCATAGTCCATAACCCGAAGTCCGGGTTCGGCTCCGACGCGATCTACCAATTCCAGCGCGCGCTCGTCCGCGAGGGCGATGAGTGCGTCTTCAGGCTCCTCTCGCCCCAGATGGACGCCGCGGACGCCGTCAAGGACGCGAAGGG
>NZ_DAWEMK010000107.1:0-2604 GCF_052362415.1 Paratractidigestivibacter sp.
ACCTCTCTAAGCTCGCGGGCATCCGCGCCGCGGCGAGCGTCACGCAGGAGGCGCTGCTGATCGACGAGGAACGCGATGAGACCTGCGCCTCCGAGGGCGGGGCGGAGGGTTTGTCTCCATGCCCGGCGGACAGCGACCTCGCCGCGGCAAAGACCGGCGCCCGAGTCGCGGCTGCCCCTGTACCTGGGGATTTGTCTCCACGCGCAGTTCCGCATGAGCCGGAGGCGCCAGTGGCGCCTCCGTGCGAAGAGGACTGTTTGAGCATGGAGACAAATCCCCAGGTACAGGGGCAGCCCCCACGTAAGGACGTTGGGCCCGACCTTACGACGGACGAGCGGGCATTGATCGCCGCGCTGCTCGGCGGCGGCCCTACGCAGGCCGTGGGCTCGGTCGACCTGCTGGTCGACGGCATAAACGAGAAGCTCTTCGGCCTCGTGGGCGACACCGTGCTCGAGTTCGGGCCGGACGGCGCGCCGCAGGTCATCGAGGACTACGCCGACGACGTGCGGGAGGCCCTCGGTCTCGAATAAATACGAACGTGTGTTTTTCTTGTCGCGTCTTCATGCTAGCATGGAGCCCAGAAGAGACGCAGGAAGGACCGCCCATGCCGCAAGAGAAGCCCCGCGTGCCCAAGCGCATCGCAGCCGTGATCATCAACTCGCTCAAGGGCGGCGTCGTGCCGCGCATCGGCCTGCCCTACATCACCGTGGGACGCGAGCGCGAGATCGAGGCGCTTCTCCACGACCTCGCGCTCGTCGCGGACGGCGGGGCGAGCTTCCGTTTCCTCGTGGGCCGCTACGGCGCGGGCAAGTCGTTCCTCCTGCAAACCATCCGCACGCACGCGATGGGGCGCGACTTCGTGGTCGCCGACGCCGATCTCTCGCCGGAGCGGCGCCTGCAGGGCAACCAGGGCCAGGGCCTCGCCACGTACAAGGAACTCATCCGCAACCTGAGCACAAAGACCCGCCCCGAGGGAGGCGCGCTGCCGCTCGTGCTCGAGCGCTGGGCGCGCAACCTCTCGGAGGGCGCCGCGGACCCGCAGGTCCCGCTCAAGGCGGCGCTCGCCCCCATCCGCGAGCTCGTCCACGGCTTCGACTTCTGCCGCGTGCTCGAGGCCTACTACGCCGCCTACCTCGAGGGCGACGAGGAGCGCCAGGCGCTCTGCGCAAAGTGGCTGCGCGGGGAGTACCGCACAAAGACCGAGTCCAAGTCCGAGCTCGGCATCAACGCCTGCATCGGCGACGACGACTGGTACGAGTACCTCAAGCTCTTTGCCCAGTTCCTCGTAGGCGCCGGCTACCAGGGGCTCATCGTGCTCGTGGACGAGCTCGTCAACCTCTACAAGATCCCGAACGCCATCACGCGCCAGTACAACTACGAGAAGATCCTCACCATGTACAACGACACCCTCCAGGGCAAGGCGCACCACCTGGGGATCATCATGGGCGGCACGCCCCAGTCCATCGAGGACCGCCGCCGCGGCGTCTTCAGCTACGAGGCCCTGCGCAGCCGCCTCACGCAGGGGCGCTTCGCGGGCGAGGGCATGACGGACATGCTTGCCCCGGTGATCCACTTAGACCCCCTTACCTACGAGGAGCTCCTCGTCCTCACCGAGAAGCTCGCGGACATCCACGCGGGCTACTTCGGCTACGAGCGGAGCCTGGGCACCGAGGACCTGGTGAGCTTCCTGCAGGCGGAGTTCGGCCGCGTGGGCGCCGACTCCCACCTCACGCCGCGCGAGGTGATCCGCGACTTCATCGAGCTTCTGGACATCCTCTGTCAGAACCCGGGAACCGACCTGGCCGCGCTGCTCAAGTCGGGCGACTTCGCCGCGGCGGCGCCCGGCGCGCCCGACGTGGCCCCGCAGTTCGCCGAGTTCACCATCTAGGCGGCGGCCATGAGCGTCTTCGACCGGTACGCGCCCTTTGTCCAGGACTTCATCTACGACCACGAGTGGGAGAGCCTGCGCGGCATCCAGGTGGCCGCAGGCGAGGCCATCTTCGACACCGAGGACCACGTGCTGCTGACCGCCCAGACCGCGTCGGGCAAGACCGAGGCGGCCTTCTTTCCCATCCTCACCGAGTTCTGGGAGAACCCGCCCGCGAGCGTCGGCGCCATCTACATCGGCCCCACGAAGGCCCTGATCAACGACCAGTTCTACCGCCTGACCGACCTTTGCCGGGAGGCGGACATCCCCGTGTGGCACTGGCACGGCGACGTCAGCGCCTCCCACAAGGCCAAGCTCATGAAGAAGCCCTCGGGTATCCTCCAGCTCACGCCGGAGTCGCTCGAGGCCATCCTCATGCGCCGCCACTCCGCCGTGGCCAGGCTCTTCTGCGACCTGCGCTACGTGGTGATCGACGAGGTCCACTCGCTTTTGCGCGGCAACCGCGGGGGCCAGTGCCTGTGCCTCATCGAGCGGCTCTCGCGCATGGCGGGCGTCGACCCGCGCCGCATCGGGCTTTCCGCGACCATCGGCGACCCGGAGGCCGTGGGCGCCTTCCTCGCCGCCGGCACCGGGCGCAAGACGATCGTCCCGCGCGTGGAGGAGCCGCCGCGCGTGTGGCGCCTCAGCATGGAGCACTTCTACACCACCGGCCCCCA
>NZ_DAWEMK010000107.1:2614-6001 GCF_052362415.1 Paratractidigestivibacter sp.
GCCCGAGCATGGAGATCAGCCCCCGGGCCACGGCGGAGTCGCCGACCGACTCCGCCCCCGCGAACGCCGACCCCGGCTGCGCCTACATCTTTGAGCACACCCGGGGCAAGAAGTGCCTCATCTTCACCAACTCGCGCGAGGAGGCGGAGGACGTCTGCACGGTCTTGCGCGCCTACTGCGAGCACAACGGCGAGCCCGACCGGTTCCTCATCCATCACGGCAACTTATCTGCCTCGATCCGCGAGTCGGCCGAGGAGCTCATGCGCGACGAGGCGAGCGATCTTTCCATCGTCGCCACCGCCACGCTCGAGCTCGGCATCGACGTGGGGCGCCTGGAGCGCGCCTTCCAGATCGACGCGCCCTTCACGGTCTCCGGCTTCCTGCAGCGCATGGGCCGCACGGGCCGGCGCGACGCCCCACCCGAGATGTGGTTCGTCATGCGCGAGGACCAGCCCGAGGCGCGCGCCCTCACGCCCGAGACCATCCCCTGGAAGCTGCTGCAGGGCATCGCCCTCGTGCAGCTCTACCGTGAGGAGCGCTGGGTCGAGCCGCCGCGCCTGGACCGGCTGCCCTACAGCCTGCTGTGCCACCAGACACTGGCCATCCTCGCGTCCGAGGGCGAGCTCACGCCCGCGCAGCTCGCCACGCGCGTGCTCACCCTCACCGTGTTCCGCCGCGTGAGCGCCGACGACTTCCGCGAGCTCTTGCGCTTCCTGCTGGCGCACGACTACGTGGAGACGACCGAGGCGGGCGGGCTCATCGTGGGCCTCGCCGGCGAGCGCGTGACCAACAACTACAAGTTCTACGCCGTGTTCCAGGAGAACGTCGAGTACACCGTGCGCTGCGAGTCGCAGGAGATCGGCACGCTCGTGGCCCCTCCCCCTCCCGGCGAGAAGGTCGCCATCGCTGGCCACGTGTGGATCGTCGAGGAGGTCGACCACAAGCGCCACCTGCTCTACGTCACGCAGGTCAAGGGGCGCGTGCCCGCCTACTTCGGCGAGTGCCCGGGAGACATCAACACCCGCGTCCTCGAGCGCATGCGCCGAGCCCTCGACGAGAGCGCGCCCTACCCCTACCTGCAGCCGAACGCCCGCGCACGCCTTGCGCAGGCGCGCCGCGTGGCCAGGAACGGCGGCCTCACCAAAGAACCGCTCGTCAACCTCGGGGGCAACATGTGGTGCCTGCTTCCCTGGCTCGGCAGCTACGCCTTCCTCGCCCTCGAGCGCCTGCTCAAGATCAAGTGCGCCAAGGAGCTGGGGCTCAAGGGGCTCGACTCCTCGCGGCCGTACTACATGACCTTCATCATGGCGCCCGAGGTCGACGAGCGCGCCTTCTACACCGTCATCGCAAACGAGGCCGAGGCGCTCGCCGACCCGATGGAGCTCATCTACCCGGGCGAGGTCCCCACGTTCGAGAAGTACGACGAGCTCGTACCCGAGCTCCTCGTCCGCAAGGGCTTCGCCGAGGGCACGCTCGACGTCGCGGGAATGAAGGCCCGCGTGGCGCAATGGGTGTAGAGTAATCTGCTTTAGAGGCCCAATGAACTCCGCGGGTTCCGGCCCGGCCTCCCCCGATATCCTTGGTCCGTCGACGAAAGCGAGGTCGCGAGCGTGTCCGAGCAGCATACAGGAACAGACGACACGATGGTCAGGCCAGGCGCCCCGAGCGCCAATTGGCTGAGGAACAAGGCGTTCGCGTGGTCAGACGACCCCACGCCCGCGCGCTACGCGAGGGACTTCGCCTGCACGCTTTTGCTCATGGCGCTCGCCACGCTCGTCAGCCTCGCCTTCTACGCGTTCAGGATGGAGGCGTGCATCGTCATCACCTATGTTCTGGCGGTGCTATGCGCCTCCCTGCTCACCGTCGGCCGCGTGCACTGCCTGTTCGCCTCGGCCTTCTCGGTCGTGCTCTACAACTACTTCTTTACGACGCCGCGGTTCTCGCTGACCGCGTGGGGGACGGCCTACCCCGCCACCTTCGCCGTGATGTTCATCGTCGCCCTCGTCGCCAGCACCGTGGCGATGACGCTCCGAAGCGAGCTCCACGCGTCGCGCGAGGCCTTCAACCGCACGAGGGTCATCCTCGAGGCGGACCGTGCCCTGCGCCGCTGCACGACGCAGGGCCAGATCATCGACGCCACCTGCGAGCAGCTCTCCAGGCTCATGGGCGTGACGGTGGTCTGGTACGCGGACGCGGGCGACGGCTTCGGCGCGCAGAAACGCTTCGACGCGGGGGACGCCACCCGGACGGACCCGGTCATCGAGCTGCCCATGGCGCGCAGGGCACAGCAGGACGCGGAGATCGTCGGGGTCGGCACGGAGCTCTTTCCCTCGGCATCCGGCCTCTACCTGCCGCTTCGCGCCGACGAGAAGATCGTGGGCGTCATAGGTGCCTGTCTGCAGGGCCGCGACCCGTTGCCGACCGAGCGCAACGAGGCGGAGGCCATCGCGGGCGAGGCCTCCCTCGCCTGCGACCGCGTGCAGGCGCTCGAGGAGCGCGAGAAGGCCGCGGTCATGGCAAAGAACGAGCAGCTGAGGGCAAACCTCCTCAGGTCGATCTCGCACGACCTCCGCACGCCGCTCACCGCCATCTCCGGCAATGCGGACGTGCTTCTTTCCAACGGGGAGGCGCTCGACGCGCAGGCGCGCGACGGCCTGCTCAAGGACATCCGCTCCGACGCCATGTGGCTCAACGCGACCGTGGAGAACCTGCTGGCCATCACGAGGCTCGAGAACGGCGGCGTCCAGCTCACGACCACGGCCGAGCTCCTCGACGACGTGGTCGAGGAGGCGTTGCGCCACGTGAGCCCGGACGCCTCGCTCCACCGGATCGAGGTAGACCCGAGCCCGGAGCTCCTGCTCGTCGAGGTAGACGCGCGGCTGATGGTACAGGTCGTCGTAAACCTCGTGAACAACGCGATAACCTATACTCCGGAGGGCTCCCGCATACGCATATCCTCGCGCCGGCGCGGCGACGAGGCCGTGGTCTGCGTGGAGGACGACGGACCCGGCATCGCGCCGAGCGACCGCGACCACGTCTTCGAGTCCTTCTACACGGCGAGCCATGCCTTGGCTGACTCGAGGCGCAGCGTCGGGCTCGGCCTCGCGCTGTGCAAGTCGATCGTCGAGGCGCACGGGGGCACCATACGACTGGAGCAGGCGCAGCCGCGCGGCTGCCGGTTCGAGTTCTCGCTGCCGCTCTACGAGCTCAAGGAAGAAGAAGGGGAAGACCATGGCCGCTGCGACCACTAACCATGCGGGGACGCGCCCCGCGATACTCGTCGTGGAGGACGACGCCGCGGTGCGCAACCTCATCCTGACGACGCTCGACACCGAGGGCTACACCCACCTGAGCGAGACCACCGGCCGGGGCGCCATCGCCTCGGCG
>NZ_DAWEMK010000108.1:0-5915 GCF_052362415.1 Paratractidigestivibacter sp.
TCGCCTTCGCTGCGTCGGCCTCCTGTTGGGCGCCCTCAAGAGACTTGTTCTGGGTCCAAAGGTGCGTCTGAGCGTTCTCGACGGCTGTTTGGGCCTCCTTCGTCGCCCGCTCGACCTCGGCGCGCGCTGCCTGGACGCGCGCGAGCGCGGCGACGTTCTCGGACTGCATCTTCGCGATGGCGGAGGGGGAGCCGTCGCCCGACTGGAGCTTTTTCAGGTCGTCCTGCACCTTACGTTGCCGCGTCTGGGCGTTGTCGAGTGAGCGGTTCGCCGAGTTCACGGACTGCTCGCGGCGATCGGTCGCCTCGCGCACCTGGGCCTCCGCCGTCTTCGCCGCGCGCTTCGCCTCGGCCAGCGCCCGGTTCGCGTCCTCAAGGGCGCCCTTCGAGGTCTCCGCGATGCGCTTGTACGGCCTCAGCTCGCTTGCGTTGGACGCCTTCAGCTCGTCGAGGTCGGACATGAGCGCAGCGTGCTCCTCCGTAAGGCCGCTGAGCTTGCGCTGTGCGAATTCGATCTTCTCCTTTGCCACGGCGACGACTTTGCCTTGGTCCGCGAGGATTCCCTCGTAGCCCGACTCGATCTCGCGGCGGTGCTCGAGGACGGTCTTCTCGACCTCGAGCTCCTGGCGGATGGCCTTGGCCTGGGAGCGCGCGTCCGCGCTCTGCTTGCTCGCGTTGTGGACGTCGCGCATGGCGAAGGCGCCCGCCTTGAGCGTGGTGGCCGCGCCCCTCGCCGCGCCGAGCGCGCCTCGCGCTGCCTTGGATGCCGCGCCCGCGCCGGGCTCGGCCCCGGTCTCAGATCCTGCGCCCTCCTCGGCCCCGGCGCCCTCCTCGGCCGCGCCCACCGGCTTTTCCTCTTCGGGCTTCTGAGCTTCGAGCTTATCGTCCATGTTGCGCCTCTCGGGATCGGCCGTAGACCGCGGCTGCTTTTCCAAACAGGATACCGCGTCGGCCTGGTTACGGGTGCCGATTTCGCAGGTTGTTCTCGCCCCTTGGCGCGCGACTCGCGCCGCTCATCGGGGCGGTTGAGAATCTCGTCGACATCGACGGTTTTCTTTTCCGTCATGTTTGCTACTATTACGAACAGGTTGGGGGGACGTTTCTCCCCTCATCGGATCATCAGAAAGGGAGTCCCCATCATGGTTTCCAAGCAGACCAGCATCACCAACGCCACCGGCCTTCACGCCCGTCCCGCCTCTCTGTTCGTCACCGAGGCCAAGAAGTACCAGTCCAACGTCACCATCAAGAACGTCGACAAGGACTCCGCTCCCGTGAACGCCAAGTCCATCATGATGATCCTGGCCGCCGGCCTCGGCACCGGCACCACCGTTGAGGTCGCTTGCGACGGCGAGGACGAGCAGGCCGCCCTCGACGCCCTCATCGCCCTCATCGACTCCAAGTTCGGCGAGTAGGACTGGCGCATACGCTAGAATCGAAGGCCCGGCGCCGCATCGCGCCGGGCCTTATTATTTGTCTTCATTCTTACGGAAAGCGGGAACGTGCATGTGCGGTTGCGGGGAAGAAAAGCTCTGGGGCGCGGGCGAGGCGGTCGACGAGTCGCGCTGGTTCACCTATGACGTGGTGGCCGAGGACCCGGCGACCCATGCGCGCGCGGGCGTGTTCCATACCCCGCACGGGGACATCCCGACGCCCATCTTCATGCCCGTCGGCACCAAGGCGACGGTCAAGGGGATCCTCCCGGAGACCCTCGAGCGCATGGGCACGAAGATCCTGCTCAACAACCTCTACCACCTCTCGCAGCGCCCCGGCGCCGACCTCGTCGAGCGCATGGGCGGCGTCCACCGGTTCATGCGCTGGGGAGGCCCCATCCTCACCGACTCCGGCGGTTTCCAGGTCTTCAGCCACGAGCAGTTCTTCAAACTCTCTGACGAGGGCGTGAGGTTCCGCGCCGTCGACTACGACGGCCGCTGGCAGGAGTGGACGCCCGAGCAGAACATGCGCATCGCGCAGCAGCTCGGCGCCGACATCGTCATGCAGCTCGACCAGTGCGTGGGCTATCCCGCGACCCGCGCGAAGGTCGCGCGCTCCGTGGAGCTCTCGAGCATGTGGGCAGACCGTTGCTTCGCCTCGCACACGCGCAAGGACCAGGCGCTCTTCGGCATTGTCCAGGGCGGCATGCACCTCGATCTGCGCGTGCGCAGCATCGAGCACCTCGAGAACGCGGGCGACTTCCCCGGCTACGGCATCGGCGGCTACTCTGTGGGCGAGGACCACGAGACGATGTTCGAGAGTCTGGCGCCGCTGTGCGCCGAGCATATGCCGCGCAACAAGCCGCGCTATCTCATGGGCGTCGGCAACCCGACGACGCTCGTCAACGGTGTCGCAGCCGGCATCGACATGTTCGACTGCGTCCTGCCCACGCGCACCGCGCGCACCGGCACCGCCTTCTCCAACGAGGGGCGCATCAACCTCAAGAATGCCCGCTTCCACGACGACGAGAGGCCCCTCGACGAGGGCTGCGGCTGCCCTGCCTGCGCGGGAGGCTTCTCGCGCGCCTACATCCATCACATGGTGAGGCAAAAAGAGATGCTCGGCTCCATCCTGATCTCTGAGCACAACATCTACTACCTGCTCGACCTCATGCGCCGCGCCCGCGAGTCGATCATCGCCGGCACCTACGGCGAGTTCGTCTCCGGCTGGATGGCCTCTCCCGCCGCGAACGACTGGTGATCGCCAAGCCCTTTGACTCGATGACGATCGCGCCCTCCGCCCCTCCCGGCCGCGCGCATTGTCTCCATGCTCAAACAGTCCTGCTCGCACGGAGGCCACATTAAGTGGCCTCCGGCTCGTGCGGAACTGCGCGTGGAGACAAAACGCGCGACCGGGAGGGGCTTCTCGTCCGCGCTGGTCTATACTCAAAGAGTTTAATCGCTGAGGGCCGATGGCCCCGACAACTTAAGAGGTTACCCAATGGCCAAGAAGGTCCAGTCCGACGTGCCGAAGACGGGCGTCGACAGGTGGCGCGAAGCTACCCATACCGAATCGTCCGTGAAGCCCGGCTCCGGCAAGAAGCGCGTGAGCCAGACCGTCGTCCGCAGCAGGAGGACCCTCATCACCGCCGCCGTGCTCGGGGTCGCCGCGGCGGCGGCCGTCTTCGTGTTCCGCGGCTCCTTCGACTGCGGGGTCGACATCTCCGGCGGCACCGAGCTCGTCTTCACCGCGAGCGGTGCCGGCTCCTCCGAGCTCTCTGACGCGGCGAAGGTCCTGCGCACGCGCCTGGCGGGTCAGGGCATCACTGGCGGCGAGGTCAAAACGGGGGAGGGCGACCAGGTCCTCGTCCAGGTGCCCGCCACCGACGACCCCGACTCCCTCGCCTCTGGCATCGGCCAGACCGGTAAGCTCGAGTTCGCCCGCGTCGACGAGATCTCCGACGCGGAGGCCATGTCGAAGATCCAGAACGGCAAGGAGGGCGTGAAGCTCGGCGACGGGTCCTACACCTCTTTCCTCGACGGCTCGCACGTCAAGTCCGCCCAGGTGCGCTCCGCGAGCAGCTCCGCCTCCCGTTCCTCTTCCTCCTCCAACACCTACATGGTCGTCATCAACTTCGACTCCGAGGGGGCCCAGAAGTTCGCCGACGTGACGAAGGAGCTCGCTTCCTCGAACGGCCAGATCGCGATCGTCGTCGACGGCGAGGTCAAGTCGGCCCCCGCCGTCCAGGCCGAGGTCGACGGCGGTCAGGTCTCCATCTCCGGTAACTTCTCGCTCGAGGAGGCGCTCCAGCTCAAGAGCATGCTCGATTCCGGCACGCTGCCCGTCGGTCTCAGCTACGACCAGAGCCGCCCGCTCGACCCGGTCTTCTCGACGAGTCAGCTCGCCGCGTGCCTCGTGGCCACGCTAGCGGTCTTCGCCGTCGCGGGGCTCATGCTCTTCGGCCTCTTCGCCTCCGCCGCCGTCGCCGCCCCGGCGCTCTCCTGCATCCTGACCTCGGGCGCGTTGCTTCTGTGCTCCGCGTCCGGGCTCTTCTCGCTCTCCGTGGCCCGCGTCGCCGCGGTCGGCGTCGCGCTCCTTTGCGAGTTCATCGCCGTGGGCGCCGTCGTCTTCAGGCTTCGCTCGCTCGTACGAGACGGCAGGAGCGTCAAGTCGGCCTCCATCAAGTGCGCCGACTCGATCGCGCGCCCCGCGGGCATCGCGCTGGCCGCGCTGATTGTCGTGGCGTTCGTCCTTCTCTTCGTGCCCTCGGGCGATGTCCAGGCCGTCGCCCTCGCGCTCGCCTGCGGCCTCGCCTGTGATGCGGCCTCCTCGCTGCTGGTGGTCGTTCCCGTCCTGCGCCTCGCCGGACAGGGCGCGGCGTCTGCTAAGCCGGGTCTGTGGGGCCTCGGCCGCGCCGTCGCCCAGGCGAACGGGCCTGAGGCCGGCGACGGCGCCTCTGGCCGGGACGACGGCTCCGCCCGGAACGGCGACTAAGGTGGCCGGCCTTTCCGAGAGCCGCCGCTGGTCGGTTCTCGCGTCGAAGCCCGCGGCCGAGCTCGAGCTCCGGCGCGAGCTTGGCGTAACCCCGCTCGTTGCGCGCGTGCTCGCGTCCCGCGGCTTTACCGACGCCGCGAGCGCCCGTGAGTTCCTCGACCCCTCGCTCGAGCGTGACTGGCTCGACCCGCTGATCATCCCCGGGATGGGCGACGCCGCCCAAAGGGTCGAGCGCGCCTTGGACGAGCACGAGGTCATCGCTGTCTTTGGCGACTTCGATGTGGACGGCATGAGCTCGACCTGCCTGCTCACGCTTGCCCTCAGGCATCTCGGCGCAGAGGTCCATCCCTTCATCCCGCACAGGTTCGGCGAGGGCTACGGCCTCTCGCGCGAGGCGCTCGGGCGCGTCAGGGAGACCTGCGAGCCGTCGCTCGTCATCACGGTGGACAACGGAATCGCCTCGGGCGCCGAGGTCGCCGAGCTCGTCGCCGCCGGCATCGACGTCGTCGTGACCGACCACCACGAGCCCTCCGAGCTCGTCCCGCGCGACGTGCCCGTCACCGACCCGAAGCTCGACCACGCGTGCCCCTCCCGCGAGCTCGCGGGAGCCGGCGTCGCGCTGAAGCTCGTCCATGAGCTCGGGCGCCGTCGCGGCGAGCCCGAGCTGTGGCGCTCCTTTACCGACATCGCGATGCTCGGCACGCTCTCGGACATGATGCTCCTCCAGGGAGAGAACCGCGCCCTGGTCGCCGACGGCATCGAGCGCATGAAGTCCGCGCCCCGCCCCGGCATTTCCGCCCTCGCCGCGGCCGCCAACATCCGCGTTTGCGACCTCGCGGCGGACTCGCTTCCCTTCTCGCTGATCCCACGTTTGAACGCGGCTGGGCGCATGGGCACCACGGACACGGCCTTTGAGCTGCTCATGGTCGAGGACCCGCGCAAGGCAGAGCTCCTCGCTGCCAAGCTCGAGGAGACGAACACCGAGCGGCGCGCCATCGAAGCCGAGCTCACCGACGAGGCGATGGCGAAGATCGAGGCCCAAGGACTCGGGCGCGCGCACGCCGTGGTCGTCGGCGGCGAGGGCTGGCACGAGGGCGTCAAGGGCATCGTCGCCTCCAGGATCGTCAATCGATTCCATGTGCCGGCGATCCTCTTCAGCATCTCCGACGGGGTCGCGAAGGGGTCGGGCCGCTCGGTCGGCTCCGTCGACCTCTTCCACGCGGTCGAGCAGTGCTCCGACTGCCTCGTGCGCTTCGGCGGCCATGCGGGCGCGGTCGGCGTGACCTGCGAGGCATCGCGCCTCGACGAGTTCCGCGATCGCCTCGAGGCCGTGCTCGCCGAGCTGCCTGCCGAGCAGTTCCGGGACACCGAGGAGGTCACGGCCATGGTCGGGCTCGACGAGCTCACCGTGGAAACCGTTGGCGCCCTCGAGGCGCTGCAGCCCTTCGGCCAAGGCAACAAGAAGCCCCTCTTCGCGTCGCGCGGCGTGAG
>NZ_DAWEMK010000109.1:0-5903 GCF_052362415.1 Paratractidigestivibacter sp.
GGCCAAGGCCCAGGCCGCCGCCCAGATGCAGCAGCAGATCGAGGCCGACGGCGGCAAAGTCACCATGGACGCCGTCCGCATCGCCGCCGACGCCGGGCTCGTCGCCCGCGACCAGCTCGTCCAGGCGGCCTCCCAGATGGCCGACCAGATGGGCGGCATGGGCGGCTCCATCGTCAAGCAGCGCGCCGTCAGCTTCGTCCAGCAGGAGTACCAGGACCAGGGCATCGAGCTCAGCGACGTCCAGAACGCCTACCTCACCGGCATGTCCGCAAAGATGTTCGGCCTGTGCGCCATCAGCCTCGTCGCCACCATCCTCACCGGCGCCGTCGCCTCGCACACCGCCTGCACCATCGCCCGCGACCTGCGCCGCAAGACCTTCGACAAGGTCATGCACTTCTCGCCCGCAGAGGTCAACAAGTTCAGCCAGGCGTCCCTCATCACCCGCTGCACGAACGACGTCCAGCAGATCCAGATGGCCGCCACGCTGCTCATCCGCATGGTCATGATGGCGCCCATCATGGGCATCGTCGCCCTGACCCGCGTGCTCGCCACCCACACCGGCCTCGAGTGGACCATCGGCGTGGCCGTGATCGCGGTCTCCGCCGTGGTCGGCGTGCTCATGGGCCTCACCATGCCCAAGTTCAAGAAGATGCAGAAGTTCGTGGACCGCGTGAATCTCGTCGCGCGCGAGATGCTCGACGGCATCATGCCCATCCGCGCCTTCGGCCGCCAGGAGCACGAGCTTGATCGCTTCGACGGCGCGAGCCGCGACCTCATGGAGACGCAGCTGTTCACCAACCGCGCCATGAGCTTCATGATGCCGCTCATGATGTTCGTCATGAACTGCGTGACCGTGCTCATCGTCTGGGCCGGCTCCCACGGCGTCAGCGACGGCGTCATGCAGGTCGGCGACATGATGGCGTTCATCTCGTACACGATGCAGATCGTCATGGCGTTCATGATCCTGACCATGGTGTCCGTCATGCTGCCGCGCGCCGAGGTCGCCTGCGAGCGCGTCGAGGAGGTCCTCAATACCGAGAGCTCCATCAAGGAGCCCGCGCGCCCGCAGCTCCCGGCCGCCGACGCCCCGCGCGGCGAGCTCGAGTTCCGCGGCGTGAGCTTCCAGTACCCCGACGCCCGCGAGGACGTCATCGGCGGGGTCAACTTCAAGGTCGGCGCCGGCCAGATGCTCGGCATCATCGGCTCGACGGGCTCGGGCAAGTCCACGCTCGTCCAGCTGATCCCGCGCCTGTACGACGTCACCGGCGGCAAGGTGCTCCTGGACGGCGTCGACGTGCGCGACCTGCCCCTCTCTGAGCTGCGCCGCCGCATCGGCTACATCCCGCAGCAGGGCATGCTCTTTACGGGCACCGTCGAGAGCAACCTCAAGTTCGCCGGCGACTCCGTGACCGACGACGACATGCGCCGCGCCGCTACGACCGCGCAGGCCACCGACTTCATCGAGGAGCGCGACGGCGGCTTCGAGTCCGAGATCAGCCAGGGCGGCGGAAACGTCAGCGGCGGCCAGCGCCAGCGCCTCTCCATCGCGCGCGCCCTCGCCAAGCGCCCCGAGGTCATCGTGTTCGACGACTCGTTCAGCGCGCTCGACTACAAGACCGACGCGCTGCTGCGCGAGGCGCTCGCCCGCGACGAGAAGGACTCCTCGCTCGTAGTCGTCGCCCAGCGCATCGCGACCATCATGCACGCCGACCAGATCATCGTCCTCGACGAGGGCCACGTGGTCGGGCAGGGCACGCACGAGGAGCTTCTTCGCAGCTGCCCGGCGTACCTCGAGATCGCCCAGTCGCAGCTCTCTGCCAAGGAGCTCGGCCTCTCGCAGGAAGAGATCGACGCCGTCATGAGCGGCGCGGACCAGAAAGGAGGTGCCCGCTAATGGCTGACGAGATGAGCAAGACCGAGGTCCCCAAGCGCAAGCAGGGCCGCGGCATGGGCGGCCGCGGCGGCATGGGCCGCGCCGTCGAGAAGCCCAAGGACTTCAAGGGCACCATGCTCAAGCTGCTCGGATACGTGGGCAAGCACAAGGTGGCGGTCTTCTTTGCCATCGCCTTCGCCATCGCGTCCGTGATCTTCAACATCATCGGGCCTAAGGTCCTCGGCCAGGTCACGACCAAGCTCTACGAGGGGCTCGTCGCCAAGGTCCAGGGCACCGGCTCGGTCGACTTCGACTGGATCGGCAAGACCCTGCTGTTCCTGCTGGGGCTCTACCTGGCGAGCTCCGCGTGCAACCTGATCCAGGGCTGGCTCATGACCGGCGTCACGCAGAAGATCTGCTACCGCATGCGCAAGGAGATCGCGCAGAAGATCACCGTCGTGCCCATGAGCTACTTCAACGGGCACAGCAAGGGCGACGTGCTGTCGCGCATCACCAACGACGTCGACACCCTCGGCCAGAGCCTCAACCAGTCGGTGACGCAGCTCATCACGTCGATCACGCAGATCCTCGGTGTGCTCGTGATGATGCTCTCCATCAGCCTGCCGCTGACCGGCGTCGTCGTGGTCACGCTGCCCATTGCCGTGCTGATCATGGGCGTGATGATGCACTTCTCGCAGCCGTACTTCCGCGAGCAGCAGCAGGTCCTCGGCGCCGTCAACGGCATCATCGAGGAGGACTTCGCCGGGCAGAACGTCATCCAGGTGTTCGACCGCGCCGACGCCGCCGTCGAGGAGTTCGACGAGAAGAACGACCGGCTGTTCATCTCCGGCTGGCGCTCGCAGTTCCTCTCGGGCCTGATGATGCCGCTCATGAGCCTCGTGGGCAACGCGGGCTACGTCGCGGTCGTCGTCGTGGGTGCTCAGCTGGCGCTTTCCGGCAGCGCGACCCCTGGCGACATCCAGAGCTTCATCCAGTACGTGCGCAACTTCACGCAGCCGGTGCAGCAGCTCGCCAACGTGAGCAACACGATGCAGTCGATGGCCGCCGCCACCGAGCGCGTCTTCGAGTTCCTCGCCGCGCCGGAGGAGGAGCAGGCGGCCGACCCCAAGGTCCCCGCCGAGCGCGACGGCCTCGTGGAGTTCGAGCACGTCAAGTTCGGCTACTCGCCCGACAAGACCATCATCCACGACTTCAGCTGCGAGGCGCTGCCCGGGCAGACCGTGGCCATCGTCGGGCCCACCGGCGCCGGCAAGACCACGCTGATCAAGCTGCTCCAGCGCTTCTACGACGTGGACGCAGGCAGCCTGCGCGTGGACGGCGTCGATGTACGCGAGTGGGACCGCGCGGCGCTGCGCCAGGAGTTTGCCATGGTGCTGCAGGACACGTGGCTCTTTAACGGCACCATCCGCGAGAACATCCGCTACGGGCGCCCCGACGCGACCGACGCCGAGGTAGAGGCCGCCGCGAAGGCCGCGCGCTGCGACCACTTCATCCACACGCTCGCGGGCGGGTACGACTTCGTCATCAACGAGGAGGGCACGAACCTCAGCCAGGGCCAGCGCCAGCTCGTCACGATCGCGCGCGCGGTTCTGGCCAACCGCCCGGCGCTCATCCTCGACGAGGCGACCTCGAACGTCGACACTCGCACCGAGGAGCTGATCCAGCGCGCCATGGACGAGCTCATGCGCGGTCGCACGAGCTTCGTCATCGCGCACCGCCTCTCCACGATCCGCAACGCGGATGTCATCCTGGTGCTGCGCGACGGCGACATCGTCGAGAAGGGCACGCACGAGGAGCTGCTGGCCCGCGGCGGCTTCTACGCGGAGCTGTACAACTCGCAGTTCGACGAGGCCGCGTAAGCTTGCCCGGATCGCGCCCGCCCTGCATCGGTCGGAGCGGGTGCGCTTTACCGGCTCCACCAGTGCGCCCCGCAGGCCATTTCGACGGCCTGCGGGGCGCTTTGCGTACGAGATATGGGTGAGCGAAGGGTGCGGTCTGCGTGAGGCGACCCTAGCGCCTCTCGGACATGGGCACGTAGTCGCCGCCGCCCATGACGGAGTTGTACGCGGGGCGGATGATGCGCCCGGCGCCGTAGAGCTCCTCCATACGGTGCGCGCACCAGCCGGCCAGGCGCGCCATCGCGAAGATCGCGGTGTACATGTCGGCGGGAATGCCCAGCATGGAGTACACGAAACCGGTATACAGGTCGATGTTCGCGCAGATCGGCTTGGTCACGCCGCGGACATCGCGCATGATCTGGGGGCCCATCTTCTCGATGTTCTCGAGCAGGGCGAGCTTCTCGTCGCGACCCTTCTGGTGCGCGAGCTTGCGCGCGTACTTCTTTATGATGACGGCGCGAGGGTCGGAGAGGGTGTAGACCGCGTGGCCGAGCCCGTAGATGAGCCCGCTGCCGTCGAAGGCGTTGCCGTTGACGACATCGGTGAGGTAGGCCGCGACCTGGTCTTCGTCGGTCCAGTCCTCGATGTTCTCGGACGCGTCCTCGATCATGGCGCCGACCTTGGCGTTCGCGCCGCCGTGCTTGGGCCCCTTGAGCGAGCCGATGGCGGCGGCGTACGCGGAGTAGGCGTCGGTGCCCGACGACGAGAGCACGCGCGTGGTGAAGGTCGAGTTGTTGCCGCCGCCGTGCTCGGCGTGGAGCACGTCGAGCAGGGTCTCTGCCATCGAGAAGCCCTCTCGCGCGGGCGGGACCAGCAGCTTCGTGCCCGTAGCCGCCGCGACCGCCGCCTCGTGCGCGACCGCCGCGGTGCGCGGCCAGCGGCCGAGCAGGGACAGCGCGACGTCGATCTCGTGCGTGGGCGTCGTGTCGTCGGGGGTGGGGTCGAAGGAGTACAGCAGCAGCGTGGCGCGCTGCAGGACGTTCATGATGTTCTGGCTGTACGTCGTTCGGGGGAAGATGTGCAGGAAGCCCTCGGGGAGCTGCCGGCGGGAGTCGATGCGCGCCTTGAAGTCATCGAGCTGGGCCTCGGTGGGCAAGGTGCCGGACATGAGCAGGTAGGCGGCCTCTTCGTAGCCGAAGCGGTCCTCGCTCTGCGCGTGGTCGATGAGGTCGGCGATGTGGTAGCCGCGGTAGATCAGGTCGCCCTCGTCGGGGACCACGCCCTCGGGGGTCTTGTTGTAGCCATGGACGTTCGAGATCGTGGTGAGGCCCACGAGCACGCCCGAGCCGTCCGCGTTGCGCAGGCCGCGCTTGACGTCGAATTTGGCGTAGAGCTCGGGGTCGACGACGTCGATGTCCTCAAAACCCTGGTAAAGGCGGTCGGAAACGCCCGGGCGGCCGAGCGCGACCGACGGCATCGGGTAGGCGTCGGCCACGTGCGTCATGGCCGAGGTCTCGAGGGCCGAGAGGATCGGGCGGGTACCGCCCTTGCGGTTGCGGATGATGGCCATTCAAAACCTCCTGGAAAGAAGGGCGGCGAGCGGCGCGTCGGGCGAAGGCGCGTCGGGAGGGAGGGCGGCCGTCACGGCGGCCGCGGCGTGCCTCGGGCGAGCGGCGCGACGGGCCTAGAGGCGATACATGAAGCGGAAGACTTCCTCGCGCTGCAGGGTGATCTGCACGCCGAGCTTCTCGGAAAGCTCGTCGAGCTTGGTCTTGAGCTCAGAGAACTCGGCGGTGCTGCCGAGGTCGACGAGCATGGTCATGGTAAAGATGCCCTGCAAGATGGTCTGCGAGATGTCGAGGATGTTCGCCTCGCGATCGGCGAGAGCACCGGTGACGGAGGCGACGATGCCCGGGCGGTCGCTGCCCAGGACGGTGATGATCGCGCGGTTGCCGGAAGCGGCTTCGTTGGTAGGCATGGGCCCTCCTCGAGATAGACAATTAGAGAAGTAGTCTATCCAAATTGGGCATGGTTTACGCGCGGCCGCCGCAAGAGGAGCCAAAACGTAACGCTGGGCCGCCGCAGACGAGCAAGAAAACCCGTTGAGCGCGGTCCGCGGTCAGCTTTGCCGGATCAGTTCTCCGCCGGGTCCGCGCTCTTGACAGCCTCGA
>NZ_DAWEMK010000110.1:0-2308 GCF_052362415.1 Paratractidigestivibacter sp.
ATGCACGCCGTATGGGCGTATCGTCGCCAGCACTGGCTATGGGAGCACGGCATGCGCGGCCTGGCGACTCTGCTCGCGCGCCTCTCCCGCCGCCGCTACGGCGTCGAGATCGCGCCCGCCGCGACCATCGGCAAGCGCTTCATGATCGACCACGGCATGGGCATCGTCATCGGCGAGACAGCCATCATCGGCGATGATTGCCTGCTCTACCAGGGCGTGACCCTCGGCATGACGGGCAAGCACGGCGGAAAGCGCCACCCGACCTTGGGCAACAACGTCATGGTGGGCGCCGGCACGATTGTCCTCGGCGATATCCACGTCGGCGACAACGTCAAGGTGGCGGCCGGGTCCGTCGTGGTCCACGACGTGCCCGCCGACACCACCGTTGCCGGCAATCCCGCCCACGTTGTACGCGAGCGCACCTGCCCCATGCTGCGGCTCATCCCCCTCTCCCGCGACATCGACGAGAACATCCGCTGGTCCTGCGCCCTGTAAGAAAAATGACGAAAAGGGACTGTCCCTTTTCGTCATTTTTCTTACTCGCGGCGCTTGCCGGTGAGGTGGTCGACGTCCACGCGCCAGACGTCCACGAGCTTGACGGCGTCGGGCGAGAACTCCACGGGGGCGCCCGGAGCCATGTGGGCCATGATCGCCGTAAGGCCGCGGACCTTCTGGTCCGCGTCGGTCTTGCGCCCCTCGGAGGCGCAGTGCAGCCAGAACGTCCAGCGGGCGTCTCCCGCCTCCCCCGGCACGGGCTCGGCGAGCTCGTACCCGAAGCTCATGGGCACCACAAAGACGCCCTCGGCGTCGTGCGAGCCCACCCAAACGACCGGGCACTTCTCGACGATGCCGCGAAGCTCGGCGAGGTCGGCGACCTCGCGCTTCGCCCTTCTCATCCCACGGTGATCCATAGCCATCTAATCAAGCACCTGCTCCATGCCGACTTTATACGGGACCATGCCCATCTTCTCGTAGAACGCGCGGGCTCCGGGATTGCAGCTCCACACGTTGAGCGTCACGTTGTGGGCCCCGACGCCGCGCGCGAAATCGACGACGTGTCGGTAGAGCGCCGTGGCGACGCCTTGACCGCGGACGGACTCGTCCACGCAGATGTCGTCGATATAGACCGTGACCACGGGCTGCATGTTGTTGGACCCGCGGAAATCCTCGATCACGCAGAACGCATGGCCGAGGACGCGGTCGCCCTCGACCGCCACGAACACCGGCCTCGACTCATTGGACATGAGCGCACACAGCTCGGCGTCCGAGTACTTGCGCGCGCCCATCACAAAGAGGTCCGGCCGCCCCTCTGCATGCACCGCGCACACCTGGAGCAGCAAATCGACAAGCCCGGGAACGTCGGCGACGCCGGCCCTCCTGACCTGGTACTCATTTGCTTCGCCCATGCGCTACGCCCTTTCCTGCACGAAGGCCACGAACTCGTCGAGCTCGGGCTTGGTCTTGAACCGCGCCACATAGGCGGTGTTGCCCAGATCGTCCGCGAGGCCGTCCGGCATACGGTCGATGCTCATCAGCGGCTCGGCGTAGCGCGCCTCGACCTCCTCGCGGCTGTGCGCGTACTCGTGGATGTCGCGACGGCTCGCATGGACGCAGTAGTAGTGCTCGCCGCCGGGGACCACGTGGCTCTCGTCGAAGCAGACCATGTCGGCCCACACCTGATAGACGTTGAGCGAGTGGGCGTAGTTCATCATCTCGGGGGTGTAGCCTCCGGGCGGGCGCGAGTTGACCTCCAGGCCGACGTAGTCGCCGGCTTGCCCGAGGCCGGGCTTGTCCTCGGTCAGGCGGAAGAACTCCATGTGCACGAAGCGGCTCGCGTAGCCGAAGGACTTGACGGCCGCGCGGCCGTACGCGCGCAGCTTGGGGTCGACGCCGGGGCACGAGTAGTACGAGACGTCGAGCTGCTGGGCGCAGACATCGGCCATCGAGGGCGGGAACTCCTCCTGGTTCTCGAAGAGGGGCTCGCCGTGCGAGTCCACGATCGCGTCGTAGGAGCAGATCCGGCCGCCGACGAACTCCTCGAGGACGTAGGGGGTGCCTCCTTTGCTCGCAAAGACGCGCTGCAGGTCGTCGTCGTTCTCGACCTTCCAGGCGCCGCCGCTGCCCATGCCGACCTCGGGCTTGGCGAAGGTCGGGTAGCCGACCTCGGCCGCGAAGGCGCGCGCCGCGTCGAGCGTGGTCAGGCGGATCTGCCGCGCCACCGGGATGCCGGCAGCGCGGTAGCAGGGCTTCATCGCCGCCTTGCTCGTCCAGTCGACGAGCTTGGCGGGGTGCACGCCCGTGGTCACGT
>NZ_DAWEMK010000110.1:2318-3393 GCF_052362415.1 Paratractidigestivibacter sp.
TCGCGCAGGCGCGCGTCGAGCGGGAGCCAGTACTCGTTGTTCGACTCGATCCAGTCAATCTTGCCGTACTTCCAGCTCAGGTACGCGAGCGCGCGGAAGACCTGGTCGTAGTCCTCGAGCGACGGCACCCAGTAATACTCAGTGAGGCACTCCTTGAGCTCGGGGTGGATCTGGTCGTAGGGGGTGTCGCCCACGCCGTAGACAGACGCGCCGTCGCAGGCGAGGGCTTCACAGAAGCGCCGATACACCTCAGGGAACTGAGGCGAGACAAAAACAAAGTTCATGAAGACGGATCCTTAGTGCTTGGACCTCCTCTTTGAGGAGGAGACCTTCTTTCTAGCGGCCACAGCGCCCTTCGCGGGAGCGGGCTTCTTTGCCGCGGAAGGAGCGGGCTTGGCCTCGGGCTCCGGGGCGGGGGCAGGCTTGGACGCTGGGACGGCCTTGGGCGCGGGCTTGGCCGCGAGCTTGGGTGCGGGGGCAGCCTTGGGCGCCGGGACGGCCTTGGGCGCGGGCTTCGCCGCGAGCTTCGGCGCGGACTTCGCCGCAGCCTTGGGCTTGGCAACCGGCGCGGGCTTGGCCGCGGGGGCCGGTTCGGCCTTGGGAGCGGGCTTCGGCTTGGCCTCAGGCTTCGGCGCGGGCTTGGCCTCAGGCTTCGGCGCGGGCTTGGCCTCGGGCTCCGGCGCGGGCTTGGCCTCGGGCTCCGGTTTCGGCTTGGCCTCGGCCGCCGGCGCGGCCTCAGGTTCCTTCTTGGCCTCAGCCGCGGGCGCTGGCTCCGCCTCGGGCTCCGGCTCCTCCTTCGGCTCCGCCGCGCGCCCATCGGCGTAGCTGCCGCTCTCCTGCGCGAGGGTCTTCTTCATGTCCTGCAGCACGATGGGCAGGAAGTAGCGGATCTGCTTCTTCCACCAGGGCCAGTCGTGGTTGACGTCGGTGCCCCAGAAGTCGCACCAGGCGCTGATGCCCAGGCGGCGGAACGAGTCATCGAGGACGTGCTGGGTGCGCACGCCGTCGTCCTCCCACGCCCCGCGGCCGACGCACAGCACGAGCTGGCGCTTGTTGTAGATGTCGATGTAGGGGT
>NZ_DAWEMK010000110.1:3403-5775 GCF_052362415.1 Paratractidigestivibacter sp.
GGTCGGAGGCCATGTTGGGCAGGAAGTCGACGGGAGAGCTCGCGTAGAGCGTCTCGTTCATCCAGCCGTCGAAGAAGAACTTCGCGTCGTAGACGCCGGAAAGCGCGATGCAGCCCTGGAAGAGGTCCGGGCGGCGCAGCGCAAAGACGACCGCGTGCGTAGCTCCCATGCTGCAGCCGGCGAGCAGCGGTCGGTCGGCGCGACCGGAGAGCTCGTGCACGAGCGGGCAAAGCTCGTCGGCAACGTAGCGATAGTAGGCCTCGACGAGGTCGGCGCGCTCGGCCTTGTCGCGGTCGGCGGCGGACCAGGAGTCCTTGTCCACGTTGCTCACGCAGAAGAGCTGGAGCATCCCGGAGCCGATGTAGTCGTCGAGGGTGTCGATCATCCCGAAGTCTTCCCAGTTGGTGCAGGGCGAGTCCTGCGTCGGGAACACGATCACGGGGTACCCGCCCTCACCGTAGACGACCAGGTCCATGTACCGGTCGAGGTTCTCGCTGTAACGACTGACGAGCTCGCGCTTCATAGCGGCTCCTTTCGTAGTGGTTGTCCTTACATGGTACCCTCCCCAGGTTACGTGCGGGTCACGGGCTCGGTAGGCGGGTCAAAGCGGGTTTCTTGGCAAAGAAGCCCGCGCCGATGCCGCGCCGGCCGCGGACGCATGATAGGCTGGAAAAGTCAAAGCAACAGCCGTCGCGCCCATGGGCGCCGAAGGAGGCGCCATGCGCACCGGATTCGACAACGACAAGTACATCGAGCTGCAGGCCGAGCACATCCGCGAGCGCGTGGGGCAGTTCGGCGGCAAGCTCTACCTCGAGTTCGGCGGCAAGCTCTTCGACGACAACCACGCCTCCCGCGTGCTGCCCGGCTTCGAGCCCGACGTCAAGTTCCGCATGCTCAAGAGCCTCGCGGCCGACGTCGAGGTCATCATCGCCATCAACGCGAACCACATCGAGAAGAACAAGGCCCGCGGCGATCTCGGCATCACCTACGATGAGGACGTCCTGCGCCTCGTCGACCTCTTCCGTAGCAACGGAATGCAGGTCGCGGCCGTCGTCATCACCCAGTACGCGGGGCAGGGCGCCGCGGACGTGTTCCGCCACCGCCTGACCGACCTCGGCATCGCCTGCAAGCTCCACTACCCCATCGAGGGCTACCCGCACGACGTCGACCTCATCGTCTCGGACGGGGGCTACGGCAAGAACGAGTACGTCGAGACCACCCGCCCGCTCGTCGTCGTGACGGCGCCCGGCCCCGGCTCCGGCAAGCTCGCGACCTGCCTCAGCCAGATCTACCACGAGCACAAGCGCGGCATCGAGGCCGGCTATGCCAAGTTCGAGACCTTCCCCGTGTGGAACCTGCCGCTCTCGCACCCCGTGAACATCGCCTACGAGGCCGCGACCGCCGACCTCGACGACGCGAACATCATCGACTCGTTCCACCTGGACGCCTACGGCAAGACCACCGTCAACTACAACCGCGACGTCGAGGCCTTCCCCGTAGTCCGCGCCCTCATGACCAAGATCCTCGGCCAGAGCCCCTACCAGTCCCCCACCGACATGGGCGTGAACATGGTCGGCTTCGCCATCAGCGACGACGAGGCGTGCCGCGAGGCGAGCCTCATGGAGATCAGCCGGCGCTACTTCTCGGCCTGCGAGCAGGTCAAGCGCACCGGCACAGGCTCCGAGCAGGTCGATCGCCTGCGCTCCATCATGCAGAAGGCGGGCATCGACAAGAACTACTCCCCCGCCCGCTCGGCCGCGCTCACGCGCGAGCAGGTCACGGGGGCGCCCGCCGGCGCCATGATCTTGCCCGACGGCAGCGTGGTCACGGGAAAGACCTCCACGCGCCTGGGCTGCGCGAGCTCGCTGCTCATGAACGCGCTCAAGTCCGTCGCCGGCATCGACATCGAGCTCGAGATCATCAGCGACTCTGCGATCGAGCCCATCAGCAAGCTCAAGACCCACTACCTCGGCAGCAAGAACCCGCGCCTGCACACCGACGAGACCCTGATGGCGCTCTCCATCACCTCGGCGACGAGCGAGGCCGCGGCCCGCGCGCTCGAGGGGCTGGGGCAGCTGCGCGGCTGCGACGCGTTCTTCTCGGTGATCATCTCGTCCACGGACGAGGAGGTGCTGCGCCGCCTGGGCATCAACGTGTGCTGCGAGCCCAAGTTCGAGCGCAACAGCCTGTTCCACAAATAGCCTTCGCACGGAAGGAACAACTGGAGAGGGGGCGTCCTCGGGCGCCTCCTCTCTTTTTGCGCTCACGCTAGCCTGGTCCTGGGGCACGCCCCCAAACAATCCAGGAACCCGCGGGCCGCGTTGGAAAGAAGCCCGGGGCGGTAGACGGCGGCAAGCTCGCGGCGGGCCGGC
>NZ_DAWEMK010000111.1:0-5770 GCF_052362415.1 Paratractidigestivibacter sp.
CCCTGTGCAATCGTCCAAAACAATCCAAACATTCGGATAATTCGAAGTGTTCCCAGCTAAACGGCGCATTTTCTACCGTTCGCGGGAAAAATCCTTTACCTGACGCGACCCTAACCGCGCCCGCGTTTGTGGGTGGTATCTTCGAAATCGGACGAAGGGGCGACCTATGCCGCCCCGAAGGGGGATTAGTTTTCCGGACGAAGGGGGAAACATGAAGTTCTTCATCGACACCGCCGACATCGACGAGATCAAGGAAGCCATGAGCTGGGGCTGCCTGGCCGGCGTCACCACCAACCCGTCGCTCTACGCCCGCACCGGCGGCAAGCTCGCCGACTTCGAGGGCCACATGCTCAAGATCGCTCAGATCTGCGAGGGACTGCCCGTCTCGGCCGAGTCCCAGGCAAAGACGACCGAGGGCATGATCGAGGACGGCCGCCGTCTTTCGGCCCTGGCTCCGAACATCGTCGTCAAGCTCCCCATCTGCGCCGAGTCCCTCGCCGCGACCCACACGCTGGCCGCCGAGGGCGTCCGCATCAACATGACGCTCGTCTTCAGCCCGACCCAGGCCCTGCTCGCCGCCAACGCCGGCGCTCGCTACATCAGCCCGTTCGTTGGCCGCTTCGACGACATCGCCGAGGACGGCATCCAGCAGCTCGCCAACGTCGTCGCCTGCATCCAGAACTATGACTGGTCCGGCAAGAACGTCGACGACCAGGTCGAGATCATCACCGCGAGCATCCGCACCCCGAACCACGTGACCCAGGCGGCCCTGCTGGGCGCCGACATCGCGACCGTCCCGTTCGGCGCGCTCAAGAAGTGCCTCAAGCACCCCCTGACCGACCAGGGCATGGCCAGCTTCGATGCCGACTGGGCCAAGGTCGTCGCGGCTCAGTAGCCCGGCCGACGCCGCGAGGCCGCGCAAAGAAGCCCCGAAGCGCTTCTTGCCCGCGCCCTTGCAAGAGTAAAGGTTTTTACTTGAATCTTCCGCGGCGGCGTTCCGACGTCGCCGCGGTGCTAAGTTTGGAACGTCTCAACCATACCGAGCCCAAGGAGGCACCATGACCGACCAGGAGCTGGCTCGCGTCGCCAACGAGGTCCGCAAGGGCATCGTCACCGGCGTGCACGCCGCCAAGGCGGGCCACCCCGGCGGGTCGCTGTCCATCGCGGACATCCTGACCTACCTCTACTTCGAGGACATGAACATCGACCCGGCCGACCCCCGCAAGGCCGACCGCGACCGCCTTGTCCTCTCTAAGGGCCACGCGGCCCCCGCGCTCTACTCCGTCCTCGCCAGCCGCGGTTACTTCCCGGTGGAGGAGCTCACCACGCTGCGCCACATCGGCAGCCGCCTGCAGGGCCACCCGAACATGAACGACACCCCCGGCGTGGACATGTCCACCGGTTCCCTCGGCCAGGGCATCAGCGCGGCAGTGGGCATGGCGCTCGCCGCCAAGCACTGGGGCGACGCCTACCGCACCTACGCGATCCTGGGCGACGGCGAGATCGAGGAGGGCCAGGTCTGGGAGGCCGTGATGTTCGCGGGCAACAAACAGCTGGACAACCTCTGCGTCGTCGTGGACCACAACCGCCTGCAGATCGACGGCACGAACGAGGAGGTCAACTCCCCGATGCCCATCGCGGACAAGTTCCGCGCCTTCAAGTTCAACGTGATCGAGCTCGCCGACGGCAACGACTTCGCGCAGATCCGCGAGGCGTTCCAGGCCGCCCGCGTCCACAAGGGTGAGCCCACCTGCATCGTGGCCGAGACGGTCAAGGGCAAGGGCGTGAGCTACATGGAGAACGCGGTCGGCTGGCACGGCAAGGCCCCCAACGACGAGCAGTACGCGCAGGCGATGGCCGAGCTCGAGGCCGCCGGGAAGGAGCTCTAATGGCAGATGTAAAGAAGGTCGCGACCCGCGCGAGCTACGGCGACGCGCTCGTGGAGCTCGGCAACGAGAAGGACGACTTCATCGTCCTCGACGCCGACCTCGCCGCCGCCACCCAGACCGGCCGCTTCAAGGCCGCCCACCCCGAGCGCTTCTACGACTGCGGCATCGCCGAGTCCAACATGGTCGGCATCGCCGCGGGCGTCGCAGCCGCCGGCAAGAAGGTCTTCTGCTCCACGTTCGCGATGTTCGCCGCCGGCCGCGCGTTCGAGCAGGTCCGCAACTCCATCGGCTACCCGCACCTCAACGTGAACATCTGCGCCACGCACGCCGGCATCTCGGTCGGCGAGGACGGCGCGACGCACCAGTGCAACGAGGACATCGCCCTCATGCGCACGATCCCCGGCATGACGGTTATCGTGCCGGCCGATGACACCGAGGCCAAGGCCGCCGTCCGCGCCGCCTACGAGTACGACGGCCCGGTCTACATGCGCCTCGGCCGCCTCGCCGTTCCCGTGATCAACGACCCCGCCACCTACAAGTTCGAGATGGGCAAGGGCGTCGTCCTGCGCGAGGGCGCCGACGTCACGATCGTGGCCACCGGCCTCATGGTCGCGGCAGCCCTCGAGGCCGCCGAGTCCCTCGCCGCCAAGGGCGTCGACGCCGAGGTCGTGAACATCCACACCGTGAAGCCGCTCGACGAGGAGCTCGTCCGCGCGTCCGCCCACAAGACCGGCCGCGTCGTCACCTGCGAGGAGCACTCCGTTATCGGCGGCCTCGGCGACGCCGTGCTCGCGGCGCTCGCGGCCGACCCGGTGCCCGTGCGCAAGGTCGGCGTGAACGACGTCTTCGGCGAGTCCGGCCCGGCCGTCGACCTGCTGGCCAAGTACGGCCTCGACGCCGCTGGCGTCGAGCGCCAGGTGCTGGACTTCCTGGGCAAGTAACCTTCCGGCCAACGCCGGGTTACAGCCGTTGCGAGCAGCGCCCGCCCCTCAAGTTGACGGGCGGGCGCTGCTCGCTTCTTGCTCTTCTCGTCGTGTGGGGAGGTTCTGCTTTATCAACCGTTACTTCAAGGCATTTGGGGCAGAAGCTGGCCTTTTGCTAAACTAGGCAACGCAACTGTCCGCTGTGAGCAAAAGGAAAAGGAACTTTCGTGGCCAATCACTTTCGCAGCACTGAGCGACAGGAGTCGGACGGCGAAGAGACGCTCTTCCAGCCCGAGCCGACTACGGCAGCCGTAACGCCGCAGGTCATCGACGACGCAGCCGTCGACGCCGTCCTGCACCCCGAGTCCGTCCAGGCGCCCGCCGTCCCCGCGGCCGACGCGCTCGACTCGGCCGCAGCCGAGGACCTCGCCGTGCACGCCGTCACCGCCTCCGAGCCCGCCGATCCCACCGATCAGCCGGGCTTCACGAGCGTCTTCGCGCCTCTCGCGAGCGACGACTCGCCCGCGGTCCCGCGCACCGGTGCGCCCACCGTGTCGTTCAAAAACGTTTCACTCATCTACCCGGCCCAGCCCAACAAGCCCGCTCTCGACGATGTCAGCCTCGACGTGTACCCCGGCGAGTTCGTCTTTGTCGTCGGCCACTCCGGCTCCGGCAAGTCCTCGCTCCTGCGCCTGATCACGCGCGAGCTCAAGGCCACCCACGGCCAGGTCATCGTCGGCGGCCAGGACCTTACCAAGATGCGCAACAAGAAGGTCCCGTATCTCCGTCGCCAGATCGGCACCGTCTACCAGGACTTCAAGCTCCTGCCCAACAAGACGGTCTACGAGAACGTCGCCTTCGCCCTCGAGTGCATCGGCAAGCCCCGTTCCGTCATCAAGGCCCAGGTCCCCGAGGTGCTCCGCCTCGTCGGCCTCGCCGAGCGCATGGACCACTTTCCCGACCAGCTCTCCGGTGGCGAGCAGCAGCGTGTCTCGGTCGCCCGCGCCATGGTCAACCGCCCGCCGCTGCTCGTGTGCGACGAGCCTACCGGCAACCTCGACCCGGCGATCTCGCTGGGCATCATGAAGCTGCTCGACCGAATCAACCGCGCCGGCACCACCATCGTCATGGCTACGCACGACCGCGAGATGGTCGACTCCATGCGTAAGCGCGTCATCGCCCTGGAGGCCGGCCATGTGGTCCGCGACCAGGAGAAGGGAGGCTACGGCTACTATGGCGCCCTCTAACATCGGTTACTCTTTCCGCGAGGTCGGTCAGCACTTCCGCCGCAACTGGACCACGGTCCTCGGCGCGGTCGTGACCATCTTCCTCTCGCTGTTCATCATCGGCGTCTTCGTCCTCGCCTCCGCCCTGATCAACAACATGATCGGCTCCGTCGAGAACGAGGTCACCATCCAGGCGTTCCTCTCCGATAGCGCCACCGAGGACCAGGTCCAGGCCTACATCCAGAAGGTCCGCGGCTGGGACAACGTCGAGTCCGTCGAGCTCCGCACCAAGGACGAGGCGCTCGAGCAGTACCAGAACCAGATGTCCAACCGCAACGCGAGCGACGCGATCACCGCCCTCGACGGCGAGAACCCCCTGCCCGCGTCGCTGGTCATCAAGCTCGACGACCCGCAGCAGGTCGAGGCCACCACGTCCAAGATCATTGACGACTCCGACTTCTCGCAGATCTGCGACTCCAAGGACAACCCGTCCGAGGACGTCAACTACGGCCGCGAGACCGTCGAGAAGCTCTTTAGCGTGACGACCTACATCCGCATCGCCGCGATCGTGCTCGTCGCCCTGCTAACCTTCGTCGCGTTCGTGTTCATCAACAACACGATTCGCCTCGCCATCACGGCCCGTCGCCGCGAGATCGGCATCATGCGCCTGGTCGGCGCGTCGAACAGCTTCATCCGCGGGCCGTTCCTGCTCGAGGGCACCCTCGAGGCCATCATCGGCGCGCTCCTGGCTATCGTGGTCCTCATCGCCGGCGTGAACGCGCTGCTGCCCAAGCTCGCCAGCAGCATGCAGTTCCTCTCGTTCGCGATCTCGACCAAGACCATGGTCGCCACCTCTGCCGCGCTGCTCGTGCTCGGCGTGGTCATCGGCCTCTTCGGCTCCGCGATCACCATGCGCCGCTACCTCAAGGTCTAGCCCGGCGCCCTGGCGACGCGCCCCGAACAAGCGCATACTTGCATCACCGACGGCCCCCGGCACCGGGGGCCGCTTTGTTTAGCACTTGGCCTCCGCGATTGGCGTCAGGGAAGAATCGCGGGGTTTCAACGATGCGGCAGGTGCCCGTGATTTTCCGGTGCAGGCCGCAGAACGGAGAGAGGCACATGGCGCGTAAGCGACCGCACAAGGGCAACAATCGCCGCGGGTCCACAAAGGGGCCGCGCAAGCAGCGCCGCACGATCACGGGAACGCTGCGCGTCCTGCGCCCAGGCTCGGCTGTGGTCGAGACCCCCGAGGGCACCTTCGAGGTCACGCGCTCGGGCATCCGCGAGGCCATGAGCGGCGATGAGGTCAGCGTGTTCCTCGTCGGCCCGAAGGGCGGCCGCGGCGGGGGAGGCCGCTCCGGCGCCCACGGAAACGGGCGCGGCGCCGCGGGCGGCGAGAAGCGCGCCGTCGTCGACTCCGTCGTCACGCGCGCGAACCACACGCTGCTCGGCCGCTTCGAGCTCGCCGGCCCGCTCGGCGCCGTTGTGCCCCTGGATAACCGCCTGTGCCACGACTTCTTCGTCGTTCCCGAGGACAAAAGCCCCGAGCGCCTGGGCGTCGCTCCCAGCGATGTCGTGGTGGCCCGGATCGTGGAGTACCCGACGCCCTACACCGCCGCCGTCGTGACCATCGACCGGCGCGCGGGCGCGGCCGCCGATCTCGACATGGACATCGAGTCCGTCATCGCGAGCCATGGCCTTGCCTGCGACTTCAGCCCCTCGACGCTCGAGC
>NZ_DAWEMK010000112.1:0-4174 GCF_052362415.1 Paratractidigestivibacter sp.
CCGCTGAACGGCATGCACGAGATCATGGGGTGGATGCCCCCGGGCGGCCTGCCCGTGCACACGAAGCTGCGGTTGCCTTTGTGCCCGAGCGCGCAAACGGCGCCGACTACGTGGTCGTTCGGCGCGGGCGAGAGCCCCTGCTCCCACCGGGGCCGCTCGTCCTCGCGCGCCGGGTCGACCCATCCCAGGGTTCCGTCGATGTCGAAGAATACCGTTGCCGTGCCGTTGCCCATCGCCCTACTCTCCTGTGCCGACGAGTCTGTCGAAGCATTCCTTCACGCTGACGACGCCCGTGCCGACGACGACCTGGATGACCTTGCCGGCCCGCATGACGCCGTGTGCGCCGGCCTCCTCGAATTCCTCGGCGGGGCGCACGAGCGCGGGGTCGGCGACCTCCACGCGCAGGCGCGTGACGCAGCTCGTGCAGTCGGTGACGTTGGCCGCGCCGCCCACGAGCTCGACGATCTTGCGCGCGAGCCGCTCCTTGCCCTGCGCCTCGAGGTACTCGTTCTTTGAGTTGAAGTGGATGTCGCGCTCGTCCTCGCGCCCCGGGGTCTTGAGGTCGAGCCTCAGGATGAGCGCCCGCATCACAAAGAAGTACACGAAGGTGAAGCACAGCCCGACGCCGAGCGTCGCGAGATAGGTCATGGCGTGGTTCGCCCACAGCGGGATGAAATTGAAGGAGGCCATCTCGATGAGGCCGCCGCTAAAGACGCCGACGGCGCCCACGAGGTTCATGCACATGGAGAGCAAAGCGGAGAGCAGCGCGTGCACCACAAAGAGCACCGGCGCCACAAAGAGGAACGTGAACTCGATGGGCTCGGTCACGCCGCAGAGCACCGCCGTGAGCGTGACGGGGATGAGGAGCGCGAGGAGCTGCTTGCGGCGCTCGGGGCGCGCGGTCGCGTAGAACGCCGCCGCGATGCCGGGGACGCCGTAGATCTTCGACCAGCCCGTGGCGGTGAGCGCGGCCCACGGGGCGAGGTCCTTCAGGGGCTCGGTGCTCGCGGCGAGGGTGGGCAGGGCGTTGGCCCAGGCGGCGTAGATACCACCGCCGACCAGCACGTTGTCGTAATAGAACGGCGCGTAGAGGATGTGGTGCAGGCCGAAGGGCATGAGCACGCGCTCGAGGAAGACAAAGATCCCCGTCCCGGCGACGCCGAGGTCCGTGATGACCTGCTGCAGGCAAGAGATACCGTCCTGCACCATCGGCCATACGAGGGAGGCGACGACGGCGAGCGGGACCATGACAAAGAAGCAGATCGCGTAGATGAACGTGGAGCCGGAGAAGACCCCCAGCCACTCGGGCAGCTCGACGTCGAAGAACTTGTTGTGGATGGCGATGACCGCGCCCGAGATCGCGAGCGCCCCGACCATGCCCATGTCGAGCGTCTTTATGCCCGCGATCATGGCGAGCCCCGACGCGTTGCCGACCTCGGCGGAGTAGTCCACGCCGAGCTCGGGGCCCCACAGCCGGAGGATCTGTCCCACGAAGTAGCAGAACGTGAGGAAGCTGACGAGCGCCTCCATGCAGCAGCGCGCCTGCTGCTTGCGGGCAAGGCCGATGGGCAGCGAGACCGCGAAGAGCAGCGGAAGCTGGTTGAACACGGTCCAGCCGCCCTGAAGAAGGACGCTCCAGCACTTGTACCAAGCGCAATCCGGCGAGGCGAGCGGCCCCATGACCGCCTGGGTCGTGAACAGGGTCCCCAGGCCGATGATGACGCCCGCGAACGCAAAGAGCATCACGGGCGTGAACATCGCGCCGCCGAACCTCTGGATCTTCTGCATCATTTGGAATTCCCCCCTGATGATGGCGGCGTCGCCGCCGTTCCCCGCCAGAAAGCTCAACCTGTTCGTTGAGGCGATGTTCAAACATCGTGCGCGTTTATCGACGAACCGCCGCCATATGCCCGTTAACGGCGCGCCGTGTTGACGGGCATGCCCCGGCGGGGGATATAATCACGCGCGAACACAGGTTCAGACATCATTCTGGGCGTTCATGAACGCCCGCGAGCATCCACGAGCAACCGGAAAGCGAGGTCGCCATGCCCAAGGCCAGGTACGAGGGAATCTACCAGGAACTTCTTCGTAGGATCGAGGTGGGCGACTACGCCTACCAGTCGCTCCTTCCGCCCGAAAGCGAGCTCACCGAGCAGTTCTCGTGCTCCCGCAACACGCTGCGCCGCGCGCTTTCCATGCTCGCCGACAACCTGTACGTCCAGCCGATCCACGGCAAGGGTGTTCGCGTGATCTGGCGAGAGAAGACCCACAACGCCATCGGCGTCCTCGAGGGGATCGAGTCGTTCGGCGAGTACTCCGCGCGCAACGGCATGACGGCATCGACCGAGGTCAAGGTCATAGAGCACATCCTGTGCGGGGACGCCCTCGCCAACCGCTCGGGCTTCAACGTGGGCGATGCCCTCACCCGCGTCGTGCGCGTGCGCAGCCTCGACGGCAAGGCGCGCCAGATCGACCACGGCTACTTCCTCGAGTCCGTCGTCCCCGGCATCGACGAGGACGTCGCGAGGGACTCCATCTACCGCCACCTCGAGCAGGACGTGGGGATGAAGATCGTCACGAGCCGCCGAACCGTGACCGTGCAGCTCGCGGGCGAGGAGGACTGCGCCTACCTTGACCTGGGCCCTTACAACTGCGTCGCCGTGATGGAGGGCCAGTCCTTCGACTCCAACGGCATCATGTTCGAGTACACCTGCACGAGGATCCACCCCGAAATCTTCTGCTATCAGATGACCTCGAGGCGCTAGCCGGGCCGCCGCGCGCCGAGCCGCCGTCGCTGAGGCACTGACCGGCGGCCGACTCCGCCGAGCCCCTCGCTCCCGTTCGGGCCTGTCAGCCCGCCCCAAACCGGCCAAAATCCTCCCTTTCCATACCTCTTGTTCAGACTCCGAGCCGCGAACGGTACGCAAAACTACCGCTCGCGGCTCGTTTTCGTCCCTTTACCCAGAACATGTCTGAACAACTTAGACAGTGACGCACTCTCGAATCAACAGAAGGGACGGGAAGCCCGCCCCGGGATTCACTGACCTCCCCCATGGGGGAGACGAAAGGGTGAGGGAAAATGAAGGCAAGCATGAACAGGCGCCAGTTCCTCTCGATGGGCGCGGTCGCCCTGGCCGGCCTCGGCCTCGCGGGCTGCGGCGGCTCCTCCGACTCCGGCGCCAAGTCCGATGACTCCTCCAAGGGCGACGCCGCCAAGGGCTCCGTCTCTACTACCTCAACTTCAAGCCCGAGGTCGACGAGGAGTGGCAGGCCCTCGCAAAGAAGTACACCGAGAAGACCGGCGTCGAGGTCAAGGTCGTGACCGCCGCCTCCGACACCTACGAGCAGAAGCTCCAGTCCGAGATCTCCAAGTCCTCCGCCCCGACCCTCTTCCAGGTCAACGGCCCGACCGGCCTTGCCAACTGGAAGGACTACTGCCTCGATCTCACCGGCTCGAAGGTCCTCGGCGAGCTCGCCAACGACGTGCTCAAGCTCGAGGGCGACGGCAAGGTCTACGCCATCGACTACGTCGAGGAGGACTACGGCATCATCTACAACAAGGACCTGCTGACCAAGGCCGGTTACTCCGCCGACGACATCAAGGACTTCGACTCGCTCAAGAAGGTCGCCGACGACATCCAGGCCCGCAAGGCCGAGCTCGGCGTCGAGGGCGCCTTCACCTCCGCCGGCATGGACTCCAGCTCCAACTGGCGCTACACCACCCACCTTGCCAACATGCCAATCCACTACGAGTTCAAGGACGAGAACGAGGACGACACCGACGCCATCAAGGGCACCTACCTGCCGCAGTACAAGCAGATCTTCGACCTCTACCTCACCGACTCCACCTGCGACCCCTCTCAGGTCGCCTCGAAGACCGGCGACGACGCCGTCAACGAGTTCCTCAACGGCAAGGCCGTCTTCTACCAGAACGGCACCTGGGCCTACAAGGACATCGCGGCGCTCGGCGACGACAAGATCGGCATGATCCCGCTCTACATCGGCGTCAAGGGCGAGGACAAGCAGGGCATGTGCTCCGGCGGCGAGAACTACTGGTGCGTCAACTCCCAGGCTTCCGCCGACGACCAGGCCGCCACGCTCGAGTTCCTCAACTGGGTCGTCACCGACGACGAGGCCACCAAGGCCATCGCCGAGGACATGGGCCTGACCATGC
>NZ_DAWEMK010000112.1:4184-5747 GCF_052362415.1 Paratractidigestivibacter sp.
TCCTTCCGAGTAGTGGAAGAAGAACCTCTCGTTCTGCGAGTTCATCACCGTCGGCAACGCCAAGTTCGTCGGCCTGCGCAACTACGTCGACGCCCTGGCCGACACCCAGTTCACCGCGTCGTTCTTCTTTACCGTTGCGTTCACCGTCGTCTCGGTCGTCCTCATCAACGTGATCGCCCTCGCCATCGCGCAGGCGCTCACGCGCAAGGGCCTCAAGGGCACGAACGCGTTCCGCACGGTCTTCTTTATGCCGAACCTCATCGGCGGCATCGTCCTCGGCTACATCTGGCAGATCCTCATCAACTGCCTGCTCGCCAACGCGGGCCGTCAGCTCCTGGCGCTCGACTCGACCGCAGGCTTCTGGGGCCTCATCATCCTGACCCTCTGGCAGCAGATCGGCTACATGATGATCATCTACGTCGCCGGCCTGCAGTCCATCCCGAGCGACTACCTCGAGGCGGCAAAGGTCGATGGCGCCACCGCCTGGCAGACGTTCTGGAAGGTCAAGATCCCGAACCTCATGCCGACCATCACGATCTGCTTGTTCCTCTCGCTCACCAACGGCTTCAAGCTGTTCGACCAAAACCTCGCCCTCACCGGCGGCGAGCCCGCGCACTCCACCGAGATGCTCGCGCTGAACATCTTCAACACGTTCTACTCCCGTTCCGGCATCAAGTGGATGGGAATCGGCCAGGCCAAGGCTGTCATCTTCTGCATCCTGGTCGTCGTCATCGCGCTCGTGCAGCTGCGCGCCACGCAGTCTAAGGAGGTCGGGCAGTAATGAAGAAGGACAAGGTCATCAACCGCGTGCTCTCGGTCTTCTTTGTGGTTCTCTCGCTCGCGTGGATCTACCCGATGTTCATGATCGCCCTCAACTCCTTCAAGCAGGAGTCCGCGATCAGCACCACCACCGCGTTCGACCTGGTCTCCGGCGACACCTTCGCCGGCCTGGTCTCCGGCGACACCTTCGCCGGCCTGGCCAACTACGTGAGCGCCCTCACCAAGCAGGGCTTCGCGCAGGCGTTCGGCTACTCGCTGATCATCACCGTCACGTCGGTCGTGCTTGTCCTCGTGTGCTGCTCCATGTGCGCGTGGTACATCGTCCGCGTGAACAACAAGATCTCGAAGATCCTGTACTACCTCTTTGTCTTCTCGATGGTCGTCCCGTTCCAGATGCTCATGTTCACGCTCTCGAACCTCGCCGACACCATGGGCTTCAACACCCCGTACAACATCTGCTTCATCTACCTCGGCTTCGGCGCGGGCCTCGCGGTCTTCATGTTCTCCGGATTCGTGAAGAGCATCCCGCTCGAGATCGAGGAGGCGGCCATGATCGACGGCTGCAACCCCGTCCAGACCTTCTTCCGCGTGGTGCTCCCCATCATGAAGCCGACCTACATCTCGGTCGGCATCCTCGAGACCATGTGGGTCTGGAACGACTATCTCCTGCCGTACCTGACCCTCGACAGCACCAAGTACAAGACGATCCCGATCCTCATCCAGTACTTCCGCGGCGGCTACGGCCACGTCGAGCTCGGCCCCATGATGGCCTGCATCATGATG
>NZ_DAWEMK010000113.1:0-308 GCF_052362415.1 Paratractidigestivibacter sp.
GCTCCAGGGTGATGAGTCCCGCTCGGTCCATCGGGCGCCCCTTCCTTATCTTCTGAAGTCCTTGTTGTCCCTTTTGCTTATTGGGTGGCATATCGTCAGGGGTTTCCCTGTCATTTCGTCAGGGGTTCGGGCTGCGAGCCCTGACGGTTCGTCATCCTTGTTCGCGGCGAACCCTGTCATTTCGTCACCCTTTCGCGCCGGGAACCCTGACGAATCGTCAGGGGTTGCCAACGCTCCGGGCGGCAGCCTCTCGCGCACGATGCGGTATCGCTTGGTGGCATGCCCGCGCGCCGGGGCGTGCACGCCGC
>NZ_DAWEMK010000113.1:469-5520 GCF_052362415.1 Paratractidigestivibacter sp.
AGGCCCTGGTCGAGCAGGTTGCGGATGGCGCGGTGGACGCTGCGCTCCTGCACGTTGAGGAATCGGGCCAGGCCGCCCTTGCTCTCGAAGTAGCCGCACCCGGCGTCGCAGAAGCCGAAGATGCGCGCGTAGACGAGCAGGGGAAGGCCTGAGAGGCCGAGGTCCGCCATCATGAAGTGCCGTACCGTCGCGAACTCGCGCGGGGAGGGGCCGTCGCGCCCCCTCGGGCCTGCGGCCGCCATGGCGCTAGCCCCTTCTTGGCGAGCCGACGACGCTGTTGCGCTCGACCCATGCGACGAGCTCGTCGTGCAGCACGATGCCGTCGCGCGTCTTGCCGCCGATGTAGCGGATCGGGAACGGGTCGTCGCGGTCCTTGGCGAGCCGGTACATGGCGTCGCGGCTGATGCGCAGCATCGCGCACGCCTCGTCGGCGCCGAATATCGCGTTTGTCGATGCGATGAGCCTCACCTGGCTCCTGCTAGTGCTCTTGGTTATGGTCGTCCTCGAGCTCCTTTCGTCTCGAGGCTCCCTCGCGTGCCCGGCCGCGGGCGGCTCCCGGGGCGGTCGCCGCCGTCATTTCCTGCCGCTCCTTGACTCGATGTAGGCGTCCACTGACGCCCTCGAAACCAGGAGCTTCCTGCCGAGCCTGTACGAGTCGATCTCTCCCGACCAGATGAGGTCGTACGCCTTGTTTCGGCTCGCCCTCATGTACTGCTGCATCTCGATCACCGTCATCCATTCGTCGCGGCCCTGGTTGTTCTCGGGCGCGGCGCATTCGGCTGTGCGTGCCATGGTTCCTCCAATCTTCCCGTGCGGCACCGTGCGGGCACACCGCGCGGCACAGTGTCCCTTTTCGTCTGCGCGACGATTGAACCGCCTGCTGGCGCATCGCGCGCATGACGGGAACGGAGACGGGTCGAGGTGGGTCGAGCTGGTCGGGCCTCCACGAAACGGCCATGAGCCGCGTGGCTTAGCTCTCAGCTAAGTCCCTGAAAAGTAAAAGGCGCCCATGCGGGCGCCTGCCTAGGAGCGATGTTCGTTCGGTTGTGGTTGGAATGCTTCTCTTCCGCGGTGCTGTCGTCCGGGGTCCGGCATCTGTCGTTCGCCTCTTCTGTCGTGTTTGATGTTGTGTGTTATGCGAGCGACCTTGCGCGGGCCTGCCGGCCCGTTGCCCCAGGTGCACCCGGGTAAATGGTACCCATCCGTTGGAACATGGACATCGCGGGAGGGCTGTTTGGGCAAGCTAGGATGGATGAGCGGCGGGGTTCTAAATGCAATAATTCGAGCTAAAGGGCCTTGTACTCTCTTTTGTAAAACGCGAGGGTGCAATAAACTCGACGATCCCCCTGAACCTTTTCTGAACGAATCAGCTCTTAGGCGGTATGACGCGACACGCATCGGTAGTGCTCGGACTGGGTTAGTCATCGAGTGGGTATAGAACATACGTTCTGTATAACGTTATAGCACCAGGTGGCAGGCGTAGTTTCAATCGAAGCTACGCCTGCTGCTATATATGGGTTGATGGTGGTATCAATGACCGCGATGCTTCTGTTTGCGCTTCAGTTTTCGCTGCTCGAAGCGCGCCTCCGCCTCATCCGCTCGACGCTGGCTTCTTGCTTGAGCCGATTCCCGCTTCATCGTCTCCCGCTGATTCGCGAGCGCCTGCTGCGCCTTGGTGCTCATCGCCGGCTGCTTGAGGGCTTTCGCCGCCTCGCGGGCGCGTCTCTTGGGGTTCTTCGCGGGCTCGCTCGCCTCGGACGGATCGTCACCGAAGAACGCGAGCTTCGCCCATTTGCTTGTAACGAATCGCAGGATCTCCTCATCGGACGGTTCTGCGCCGAAGACGATGCGGGCGACGCCGTACCTGCCGTCCTCGACATGCTCCGCCAGCCCGACCCAGAATTGGCCGTCGTGATATACGGTCAGGGTGGACGACACGCTGATCTGCATGGCTGGTTCCTCCTTTATGTAGATGACCATGCAGAGAAGGGACAACCAAGGAGGCAGGTTACTGATGCGGACTCCCGCACGCCCACGACTACCCGACGGGGACTGTGTTTTCATCTCTGGTGCCCGCATTGTAGCACGCGCGGATTCACGATGTTGATTGCCGGCGCCTAGACGGAGATGAAGGCGGTTCGTCTAGGTCAAGCCGGTCGCTCGTTCATGAAGCGGCCGATTCCCTGAAAATAAAAGGCGCCCACGAGGACACCTACAGGCTATCTTCGAACTACTTGGTTGGGGCAGACGGAGGAAAAAAATAGGGCAGAATCGCTCTCACGATCCCGCCCCGCAAACCCGAGGGTTTCTAACTGGCTCCATTATTCCGGGCTTCTCAGTTCTGTCATTGACCCAGGTATCATCCGTCTCCTATAGCGAGTGAATATAAAAATAGGGCAGAGTCGCTTGCGCAAGTCCGCCCCTAAAACCGTGAAGGTTTTGCTATCTGCAGGCTATTCTACCAACCCGAGCGATTCTGTCAACCTGCGAAGGAACTCGAGCGCGGAGCGAGCTGCGGCGTCGGGCCCCTTGTCGGGCAGCGCCTCGGTTTCGCCGTCGGCCCTGGCGAACATCTCGGCGAGCTCGGATGCGGCGCGCGAGCGCGAGGAGCCCTCGGGTACCAAGCCGGAGTGCGCCACGAGCACGGTCGCGACCTCCTGCATGGCCGTATTCCCCATCCACTTCCTCCTGGTCGCCTTGGGAATCCCCACGGCGGCGACCCTTCGGGAGACGCCGCTGGACGCCGAGCCCCGGGCGGCGCCCCTCTCGGCGAAGCAGTTGATCAGGCACGAGCCGTGCGCGGCGCAGTTGCGGACGGACTTCACGCGCTTGAGGTCGTAGTGGGAGGCCTCGAGGCGCCTGTCGCCCCATCGCCTGGCGCAGAAGCGCACGAAATCGATGAGGGTGCCGAACGAGGTGAGCTCAAGGAAGGCCCAGGCAGGCATGTCGCCGGAGTACTTCGCGTAGAGGCTCGAGCTGTAGGGGCTGCGGCCGCTCATCTTGAGCTCGCGCAGGCGGTACTCCCTGTTTGCAGTGGTAAGCGATGCCATGTAGTCGGCCACGATGGCGTAGCCGTCCTCTCCACGGTCCTCCATCTCGCGAAGCAGTGTCACCTTCTGGAAATGCTCGATGTCGAGCGTCATGCCGAGCAGGGCGTGGCGCAGCTCCTGGTCGAGCGCCGCGAGCAGGCGCAGCTGGCCGAAGTCGAGGTCTACGTAGCGGCCGTCGCGCGGGCCTCCCTCGTATTTCGAGAAGAGTTTGCGGTAGGATGCGAGCTTGAAGAAGTTGCACTTGTCGCGCAGGTAGTCCGCGGCCTCTTCCTCGGAACACAGTTCGAAGGCTACGCCCTTCTGCTTGAGGTGCTCTATCTGCTGCTCGATCGTGAGGATCGGCTTCCTATCGTGGGGTTCGGCCATGCTCGGTCTCCTGTCATTGATTTGAGAATCCTATTCTACCAGCATGTTTGCCCTGAATCCTGAAGGTCCGTTCGCCAACTCATAAGCAAGCCACCTGAGACTACTCACTTTGTTCACGAATGGCGAAGACCTGCGACCTGGGGTTTTGCAAATGGCGCGCAAGCCACCCGCGTTAATTCACTTGCGATTGCAGCTGGCGGCTTGCGGGCAAAAGGGCGGTTGAGTTTCAAAACGGGCGTTTTCGGCGCCATCGAGCATCCAAAGGCGACCCGCCGCGCACTTTGGGACAAAAACAAAAACTCAAAGCCCTGAGTTTGAAAAAAGTTTTTGAGGTTGTCCCAGCTTTTGTCCCCGAAGCCGACGAAACGCGACATCGCGTCATTCGGCGGCACGCGTTCCGTGTCGATGCCGAAAACTGGGTGTAACTGGAGTGACGGGACGGAAGAACCGACGCCATCGAGTGGGAGTAAACGATATTCGTTGATTTCAAGCCTCTGACCTGCGAAAACAGGTCGGGGGCTTCTTATTTTGCAACCTCTGTGCAACCTTTGCGGTTTCGCGCCCCGTGAACAGGGGACGTAGCACTGTTCACGTCTGGGCCCATATCGGCACCGATCATTGCCCGCGCTGCTTCTGCTTGCGCTTCAGCTTCCGCTGCTCGAGGCACGTCGCCCGGTGTTCCTCGCCAGAGGAGAGCTGGCCGTTCCTTGCGAAACCGCGAGGCCACCTATATCCGCTTGCTGCGGGCTTGCTTGAACCAGTTCCTCTTGAAAGAGCCTATACCTCCGAAGAACTTGTTGTACGTCTCACCGTCCTCCTTGGCCTCGTACTTGACCAAGGCAAGTTCGATAGTACAGAGGTAATCCGCCACTTGCTCGAGGCGGTAGTCGGTCATCGAGGTCTTGCGGCGTCGGACGACCCCTTTTGAGAGGACCTTGCCCACCGAGTCGTCTCGCCCGCGGAACAGAAGGAGCGCATCCTCGCGACCTTCGGCGACCTGTGCTGCGAGATGGAGGGCTGCACCATCGCGCAGGCCGTCTATCTCAACGGCGTGCCCCTCGTCGTCGTGCGCGCCATCAGCGACAAGCCCTGCGCCGAGGGCCAGGTCGTCGACTACAACACCTTCGAGAAGAAGGCCGCCTGCGACTGCGCCCGCATCGCCGCGCGCATGGTTAAGCTTTAGGCCCTGCGCGCCGGGGCTCTTCTTTATGTTGGGACCCCGGCGCGCAGGGCCCTTTCCAAAGCGAAGTGTCGAGTCGAAGTGTTGAGCGTCGGCCCTGAATGTTCAATGGCCGTTGTTTTCTGCCCCTCAAGTGGTGAACTTCTCCTCGGGGCTGTTGATTCCCCCACGCGCCCCCTTCCGTTCTCTGTGTTCCCCTTATACTCCTTGTACAAGGAGGTAAGAAGTCATGGACAAGACCGCACAGGACAGCTTGGCAAAGAAGCCCGCCGACATGAGGGACAGGATTCTCGAGCATCTCGAGGCCCTCACCTCTGCCGTCTCGCTCGACGACCTTGCCCGTCTGTCCACCTCCGACATCGCCGAGACGCTCATCATCTCCAGGAGTCTGGCGAGCCAGTACCTCAACGACCTTGTTCGCGCCGGCCTTGTGGTTAAGGTGGCGGGCAGGCCTG
>NZ_DAWEMK010000114.1:0-2893 GCF_052362415.1 Paratractidigestivibacter sp.
GAATACTCCTGCTTGTAGACGGCGCGCGGGAGCTTACCGGGCTTTCGCGCGGGGACGAACCCGACGCCGAGCTCGTAGGCAACGGCGGAACCGATGATGAAGCCACGCGCCTCGGGCCCCACGACCTTGGTCGCGCCGGCGTCACGGAACCGGTCGGCGATGTCCTTAACGGCCGACTTGAAGGCGACGGGGTCTCCCACGAGCGGCATGATGTCCTTGAAGATCACGCCCGGCTCAGGGTAATCGGGGATGCTGACGATTCGGCTCTCGTAATCGAAGCTCGACATTGGTTCCTTCTTTCTTGGTGAAGCTGGTGGAGATGGACTCCCCTACTCGCCCATTCCCTTGAACTCGTCGCGGACGCGCCGGGCGATGAGCTCGCACCTCACGGCGTTCGTGAGGCCGAGCATGCGGGACAGCGCCTGCTCGAACTGCTGGCGGACCTCCTCCGAGCGCTCGGGCTCGAGGGTCCCGCCCTTCTTTGTGAAGACGGTGAGCGCCTGCTCGAAGGTGGCGGACTCGCGGTTCGCGGCGATCACGTACTGCCTCAGGTTCTTCGCGCCGAAACCGAATCTCCTGAGCTCGTCACAGATGCGGATCAGGGGCAGGTCGCGGCCATCGACGAGGTCACGGCCGTGGGGCGACTTGCGAAGCTGGATGACGCCCGCCTCCGAGAGCTCCCGAACGAACGAGACCGTCGTGCCGCACAGCTCCGGCATCCTGTCGATCGGGTGGAACTTGCCGGCCGTCTCCTCGTCGTCGCGCTGGACCTGGATCGGCTCCGCAGAAAAGCCCGGGATGCCCTCGGAAGGCTTCGGGTCCGAGCCGTGATCGAGTTCCTCCTTGATGACCGAGAGGGGCATGAACCGGTTCTTCTGCAGGTACAGAATGGTCTCGAGGCGCTTGATGTCGCGCTGCGAGTACAGACGGTACCCGCCCGGGGTCCTCGAGGGGTTGATGAGCCCCTCGTCCTGCAGGTACCTGACCTTCGACACGGTGAGGTCGGGGTACTGCGACTGGAGGCGCTTCACGACTTTGCCGATGGTAAGATATCCGGCGTCTGGCATGGGCTCGGCTTACAGGTCGGTCGCGATGCGGGCTTTGCGGGAGTTGGTGTGGAAGACCATGCGGAACGTGCCGATCTGGATGGTCGAGCCGTCCTTGAGGTTGGCCTCGTTCACGATGGCGCCGTCGACCCAGGTGCCGTTGAGGCTGCCCAGGTCCTTGATGGACGCGTAGCCGAGCGCGACGTGCGAGAGGTCGAGGTTGGCATGGTGCCTGGACACGGTCATGTCGTTGAGGAAGACGCTGTTGGCAGGATCGCGGCCGATGGTGATGGCCGGGCCGTTGAGCTCGAAGGTCTCGCCGATCTGCGGACCCTTGACGATGGTGAGGGTGGGCTGGACGGGCTGGGCCGCCGCCATGATATCGGGAACGGTGGCGTCGGCCGAAGGCATACGGAAGATCTCGGTGGCGCCGCTGCTCGCGGGGACGTTCTCGTTGGACATACTCAGTGCTCCCATCGGTGCGGAATCACATTACAAGTTCTTGATCAAAGCTAGTTTATACCGCCTAGCGGCACGCGACCGCGTCCATCTGGACGAGGGCGCCGAGCGGCAGCTCGTCGACGCGGACGACCGAGCGCGCGGGCATCGGCGGGATGAGCCGCTCGCAGTAGACGTCGTCGAAGGCCTGGAGGTCCTTGAGGTCGGTGAGGTAGACGGTGACCTTGGCGATGTCGTCGAGGTCGAGCCCGACCTCAGAGAGGACGGCCTCCGCCTGGTCGAGCACGCGCGAGGCCTGGGCCCGCACGTCGCCGCCCAAAAGCGAGCGTCCGTTGTCGGACAGGGCTATCTGGCCGGACACGAAGACGAGCCTGCCGGCGGTCGTCCCCTTGGAGGCCCGCCCCACAGGGTCGGGGCATCCTGAGGCGTTTACCTGGTACTTCATGGAAAGGACCTCCTTTACTGCGCGAGCAATCGCGCGCCGACGAAGTCGCGGGCCTCGCGAAGAAGCCCCCAACCGTCGAGCTCGGCCGCGGTCGGCTTGACCTGGTCCTTCTCGTCGAGGACGGGGTACCAAGGCAAGAGCTGCCCCATGGCGCGGGCAAGGGAAGCGGAGCCCGCGGGAGCGACCTCGGTGAACGAGAGGAAGCTCCGCCACATCGTGGCCGCGCGGGTGGGCGGGACCATGAGGACGTAGGTGGGCAAAGACGCCCCGGGGAGCGGCGCGCGGGCCGCGACCGCGGGGATCTTGTCCAGGTGGGTACTGCGGACCTGGCCGGGCTGCGGGAGCTCGCGGGGGTGCTCGACGTAGTCGCTCAAAACCTTGGTCACGGCGTTGCCGGCGAGCAGCAGCGGGTGGAGCATGTCGATAGCGTCCTCGATCTTCGTCCCCTCGTAGGGCGCGAAGCCGTTCTGCTCGATCTGGGCGAGGAATCCGAGCCAGGCGACGACGACCTCGCCACGTCCAGACGGGTCGATGAGCGCATACTCGTTCTCACCCGTGCGGATGACCAACGGAACCGAGGTCAGGGCACCCTCAGCGGTGAGCGCGCACTCCCAGCCGCACTCCCCCGGCTGCAGCTTGGGGCCGCAGAACGCGGCCTCCATCAGCTCGCTCGCATGCGGGCCGTTGATGAGTACATAAGTGCTGCCGGTGAGGTCGCTGACGACGGCGCCGTCGGGGTCGGGGCCGGAGGCCTTCTCGCTGGGGTAAGAGACGGCTCGCATGGGCTTCCCGTCCCCGGATGGCTCGAGGTCGGCGCCGAGGAGCACGTGCTCCTGGTAGAGGGCCCCCATACGGGCCACGCTGGATGTATCTGACATATTGGTCACTCTTTTCGGGTTTAGCGAGAGACGCTGGCGGCGCGCTTGTAGCGGAAGCCCTGGGC
>NZ_DAWEMK010000114.1:2903-3417 GCF_052362415.1 Paratractidigestivibacter sp.
CCGCGGTGATGGCCGAGCACACGATGCCGGCGTAGACCAGGAAGATCCCCAGGCAAGCGGGTTCCGCGTTCACGCCCGGGAGCCACGGGACGTCAACCAGGCCGAGGCCGCCGAGGACCGGCAGGCCGAGCAGGCAAAGCGAGAATCCGGACATGAGCAGCGCGGTCGTCACCTTGCCGATGAAGACGACGTCGAGCGGGCGAGTGCGGTACCTGGTGAGGATCGCGCCGCCGATGGCGAGGTAGACGTCGCGCCCGATGACGAAGATCGGGACCCAGAAGGGAAGCTCCCCCACGACGAGGAGGCCGAGGACACCGGTGAACAAAAGGACACGGTCCATGATCGGGTCCATGATCTTGCCGAGCCAGCTCACGGTCTGGGTCCTGCGGGCGATCTGCCCGTCGAGGAAGTCGGTCACCGCGGCGGTCGCGTAGCACGCGAGGGCCACGTATCGGTTCACGCGCCCGCAGAAGAGCACGAGGAAGACGACGGTGAGGATGAGCCTGCAGAACGT
>NZ_DAWEMK010000114.1:3427-5336 GCF_052362415.1 Paratractidigestivibacter sp.
CGCCTGGTGCTCGGCGGCATCGGCGTCTGCGATCTTCTTTATCCGGTCTTTGAGCAGCTCATACCTAGTTGACACGTTTTGCCTCTCGATGTGTCGAAAGATTGTTAGCCCATAGATTCTACCCGAGGAGACCGATTATATGCGCCTGCGCAAAAAGCACGGGGCCGCGGAGGGTGCCGCGTCGGGGCCGCAGGCGCCCCGTGAGGACATCAGAAATCGGCCGAGAAGGCCGTGTGCTCGAGCAGGCGCGTGAGCACACGGATGCCTTGCGCATACGTCCGCTTGGAGATGCGCTCGTTCACTCCGTGGACGCCGCGCGCCTCTTCTTCCGGGGCGGGCCGGAAGGGGCAGACGCGCATGATCGAGCCGCAGACGCGCTCGTAGCGGACCGAGTCGGTGCCCCCGCAGACGAAGGACGGGACCCACGCGACGCCGGGGTGGAAATGCTCGAGCGCCTCCTTGAGCTCGGCGTAGCCGGGACCGTCGACGGAGTCGACGCGACCGGCCGGGGTCTCGTGGGCGATCCTCGCCTCGACGCCCGTGCCCGCGATCGCGCGCTCCACGGCGGCGAGGACGTCGGGTCCCTTCGTGCCCGGCAGGAGCCTGAAGTTGACCGTGGCGCGGACGTCCCCGGGCATAACGTTCGCGGCGGTGGAGGCGCCCTCGAGGCAGTCGACCGCGACGGTGGTGCAGACGAACGGGTAGAGCTCCCGCACGCCCGAGGCGGCCTCGGCGATCGCTTGGGCGTTGCCCTCGACGTCCCCGACGAGCTCGGCGAACGGAGGCTTCGTGATGTGGGGCGCGAGCGCCTCGAAGGTGCCGGCGACGATGCTTCCCAGCTCGGGCTCGGGCTTCGACGCCGCCAAAAGCGCGACCGCGCGGCACAGGCGCTCGAGCGAGGTCCCGCCGAAGGGGTTCGAGGAGTGGCCTCCCTCCCCGCGCGCGCCGAGCTCGATGTCGAGATAGCCCTTCTGGGAGACGCAGATGTCGGAGACCACCGTGTCCGGGGCGCCGTACGCCGACCCGTCGAAGAGGGTCGTCGTCCCCTCGTCGACGAGGAACGCCGAGCGCAGTCCGCGGCTCTCCATGTGGGCCGCCAAGGCGGTCGCGCCGAGGCTGCGGACCTCCTCGTCCTCACCGAAGGCGAGGTAAATGGTGCGACGCGGGGCCCGGCCGCTCGCGAGCAGGTGCTCGGTCGCCTCGAGCTCGGCCATCAGCATGTCCTTGATGTCGAGCGCGCCGCGCCCCCAGACCCACTCGTCGTCGATGTCGCCGGAGAAGGGCCCGTGGAGCCACTCGCCCTCGGTCCCGGGGACGACCGGCACGACGTCCTGGTGGGCGATGAGCTGGACGGCATCGAGGTCGGGCTCGGTGCCGGGGACCGTGATGAGCACCGAGTGCCCCACGAGCTCGAAGGCGCCGGCCGCCATGATGTGCGGGAAGCTCGCGCGGATGTGGCCCTGGAGCCTCTCGAACTCTCCCCAGTCCGTCGACTCGGCGCCGGTGTAGACGGTCTTGCAGCGCAGGGCCTCGGCGAGGCGCGAGCAAGCGGCGTCGTAGTCGATGCCGGCATAGTCGTCCTCGTGCGCGAAATAATCGTAGGGGTTGATCTTCTTGGACATACTTCTCCGAAAAAAGCGCAGGTCGCAGACGGATTACTTGTGGGAGGCCTCGAACTTCTTCATGAACGAGACGAGCGTGTCGACGCCCTCGGGGGGCATCGCGTTGTAGATGCTCGCGCGCATGCCGCCCACGAGGCGGTGGCCTTTGAGGTTGACGAGGCCCTCCTTTGCGGCGTCGGCGATGAACTCGGCGTCGAGGTCTTTATCGCCGGTGACGAAGGGGACGTTCATGATCGAGCGGTCGCGGGGCTCGACGGTCGAGCTGAAGAGCGCCGACTCGTTGAGGA
>NZ_DAWEMK010000115.1:0-5234 GCF_052362415.1 Paratractidigestivibacter sp.
CCGAGGGGCGGGCGAGCTTCGACTTCAGCATCATCAACAGCTTCGACTATTACACGGGCATCATCTTCAAGGGCTACGCCGAGGGCATCGCCGCGAGCCTCGCCTCCGGTGGCCGCTACGACGCGGTGCTCGCCAACCTCGGGCGCCCGGGCCTCGCCGCCTGCGGCTTCGCGCTCTCGCTCGAGCGCCTGCAGGAGGTCCTGGGCGAGCAAGGCGAGTCGGGCGTCGTCACCCCCGGCGCGCGCGTGGCGTCGCGCGCGCTGCGCATCGCCGTGCCCAAGGGTTCGCTGTTCAAGGACTCGCTGCGCGTGCTCGCCGCCGCGGGCCTGCCCACCGAGGAGCTCGCCGACCCCGGTCGCAAGCTGATCGTGCGCGCCGACGACGTCGAGTACATCATCGTGCGCGCGCAGGACGCCCCGGCCTTCGTGGGGGCGGGCGGCGCCGACTGCGGCATCTGCGGCAAGGACTCGCTGGTGGAGGCCGACCTCGACCTGCTTCAGCTCGTTGACCTGCGCTACGGCGGCTGCCGCTTCGTCGTCGCCGAGCCCGCCGCCAACGCGGGCCAGGCCGACCGCAACTACGAGTGGCGCGGCACCGAGCGCGTGGCCACCAAGTACCCGCGCATCACCCAGCAGTACTACGACCGCATCGGCCGCCAGGTGGACATCCTCACGCTCCACGGCAACATCGAGCTCGGCCCGATCGTGGGCATGGCCGACCGCATCGTGGACATCACGGCCACCGGCACCACCCTGCGCGAGAACGACCTCGTGGTCGTCGACGACGTCATGGAGTGCACAGCGCGCTTCTTTGCGGGGCCCGCGGCGTACCGCTGCGACAAGAGAATCCGCGACCTGGCGGCACGTCTCGCCGAGGTCGCCGACGAGGAGGCATAGACGATGAGGGAAGTCATTCTTTCTGGCGGCCGCGCGCTGACGCAGGCCGACCTCAACCGATCGGGCGCCCTGCCCGCAGACATCATGGCCTCCGCCGAGGCCATCGTGGACGACGTCCGCAGCCGCGGCGACGAGGCTGTCCGCGAGTATTGCAACAAGTTCGACGGCGCCTGCCCGGCGAGCTTTCGCGTGCCGCAGGAGCTCATCGACGCCGCGCCCGGCATGGTCGACCCCGAGTTCCTGCGCTCGCTCACCCGCGCCCGCGACCAGATCCGCGACTTCCACCAGAAGGAGCGCGAGGAGAGCTGGTTCACCACGCGCCCCGATGGCACGCTCCTCGGCGTGAAGGTCACGCCGGTCGCCTCGGCAGCCGTCTACGTGCCGGGCGGCCGCGCCCAGTACCCCTCGACCGTCCTCATGGACACGATCCCCGCCAAGGTCGCGGGCGTGCCGCGCGTGGTCATGGTGACCCCACCGCAGAAGGACGGCTCGCTTTCCGCCTACACGCTCGCCGCGGCCAAGCTCGCCGGCGTGGACGAGGTCTACGCCGTGGGTGGCGCCCAGGCCATCGGCGCCGTGGCGTACGGCACCGAGTCCATTCCCGCCTGCGACAAGATCGTCGGCCCCGGCAACGCCTTCGTCGCGGCCGCCAAGCGCTACGTCTCGGGCGATGTGGGCATCGACATGGTGGCCGGCCCCTCCGAGGTCTGCGTGCTCGCCGACGCGACGGCCGACCCCGTGGTCGTGGCGGCCGACCTCATGGCGCAGGCCGAGCACGACCCGCTGGCCAGCTGCTACCTCGTGACCTGCGACGCCGACCTTCCCGCGCGCGTCCTCGCCTCCGCCGAGAAGCTCGTCTCGCAGTCCCCGCGCGAGGACATCACCCGCGCCTCGCTCGACAACCGCGGCGTCATCGTCGTGGCCGACGACCTCGACGCCGCCGTCGACGCGGTGAATGTCGTGGCTCCCGAGCACCTTGAGCTCCACTGTGCCGACGCGATGGGGCTTCTGGGCAAGGTCAAGAACGCCGGCGCCATCTTCGTCGGGGCTTGGAGTTCCGAGCCTTTGGGCGACTACGTCGCGGGCCCGAACCACACGCTGCCCACCGGCGGCACCGCGCGCTTCTCCAACCCGCTCGGTGTCTACGACTTCCAGAAGCGCTCGAGCGTGATCTGCTACACGCCCGAGGGCATGCTCGCCGACGCGCCGGCAACCCAGGCCATGGCACAGGCGGAGGGCCTGTGGGCCCACGCGCTCTCGGTCGGCATGAGGCGCCGCCTCGCCGAGCAGGGCCTTGCCGGCTACGACGACGCCGACGCCGCCTGCGAGGGCGCCCACCGTGTGGCTTGGCCCTCCGACCTCGCCGCCCCCGGCGTCCCGTACCTGCCCGGCTACGCGAAGCGGGAGGCCTAGCGTGGCCGCCAAAAATGACGAAAAGGGACAGTCCCTTTTCGTCATTTCCCGCGCGCGCGAGGCGCTGCAGGGCTTCCAGCCTTACGACCCGGCGTTCACGCCGTGCCGCGTGAACCTCAGCGCGAACGAGAACACCCACGAACTGCCCGCGCCCGTCACCGAGGCCTTGCGCGCCGCCATGCTCACGACGCCGCTCAACCGCTACCCCGACCCGATGGCCAACGACCTGCGCGACCTTCTCGCCAAGCGCCATGGCGTGCGCCGCGCGAACGTGATGGTGGGCAACGGCGGCGACGAGCTGCTGTTCAACCTGCTCTTCACCTTCGGCGGCCCGGGGCATGCGCTCGTCACCTGCCCGCCGGACTTCAGCGAATACGCGAACTTCGCCCGGATGTGCGAGACCCCGGTCGTCCCCGTCTGGCGAGACCCGCGGACCTTCGAGATCGACGCCGACTCCCTTGTGGCGGCGGCGCAGGCCGACGACGCCGCGCTCGTCATCCTGACCTCGCCGAACAACCCCACGGGCAACCTCGTGGACCCCTCCGTCGTCCGGTGCCTGCTCGACGAGACGGACGCCCTCGTGCTCGTGGACGAGGCGTATATCGAGTTCGCCGGGGAGGACGCAAGCCTTACCGGATGGGTCCGGAAGAACCCTCGCCTCATGGTCCTGCGCACGCTCTCCAAGGCCTTCGGCCTCGCCGGGCTGCGCGTGGGCTACCTCGTGGCCGATCCCGAGGTCGTGAACATGCTCGCCGCCATCCGCCAGATCTACTCGGAGGATGTGCTCGCGCAGTCCGTGGCCTGCGCCGCGGTCTCGCGCCGCCGCGAGCTCGCGCCCGTGGTCGCCGACATCGTGGCCGAGCGCGAGCGCCTGCGCGCGGGGCTCGCCGCCATCGGGGGCGTCGAGGTGTGGCCGAGCGCCGCGAACTTCCTGCTCGTCCGCCTGCCCGCCGCCTCGCGCGTCCGCGCGCGCCTGCGCGACGAGTTCTCTATTCTTGTCCGGGACTTCAGCTATGCTCCTGGCCTGGAGAACTGCCTGAGGATCACCGTCGGCATGCGTCCCGAGAACGACGCGCTTCTCGATGCGCTCGCCATCCTAGCAAGGGAGGAAGCATGACCAGGACCGCTAAGGTAGTCCGCGCGACCAAAGAGACGGACATCGGCCTTTCCATCGACCTCGACGGCACCGGCGCCGCGGACATCGAGACGGGCGTGGGCTTCTTTGACCACATGCTCAACGCCTTCAGCCGTCACTCGCTCATCGACGTGACGCTGCGCGTCAAGGGCGACACCTACGTCGACGACCACCACACCGTGGAGGACACGGGCATCGTCATGGGCCAGGCCCTGCGCGAGGCCCTGGGCGACAAGCGCGGCATCCGCCGCTTCGGCTCCGTGATGGTGCCGCTCGACGAGGCGCTCGTCATGGCGGCCGTGGACTGCTCCGGCCGCGGCGAGCTCTTCTGGGACGTGCCCATCGGTCCCGAGAAGGTCGGCACCTTCGACACCGAGCTCGGCCACGAGTTCTTCGCCGGGTTCGCGCGCGATGCCGGCATCACCCTTCACCTGCGGCTCGTTTGCGGAGAGAACGCCCACCACATCCTCGAGGCAGCCTTCAAGGCCGCGGCGCGCGCCTTGCGCGAGGCCGTCGAGCCCGACCCGCGCTCCGACGGCTCGGTGCCCTCCACGAAGGGGAGCCTGTAGATGGGCGCCCCGATCGTCGTGGTCGACTACCACAAGGGCAACCTCCTCTCCGTCGTCCGCGGCCTCGCCGAGGTCGGGGGAGAGGCGAGCGTCTCGGACGATCCCGCCGCCATCGCGGGTGCGTCGGGCATCGTTTTGCCGGGCGTCGGCAGCTTCGAGGACGCGATGGACTACATGAACGGCTCCGGCCAGGCCGACGCGGTGCGCGAGGCCGTGGGGCGCGGCGTGCCGTTCCTCGGCATCTGCCTGGGCCTGCAGCTTCTCTTCGATAGGGGAGACGAGCGCACCGACGGCAAGCTCCACGGCGTCAACGATCCCGAGCGCTGGGTCGACGGCCTCGGCATCTTGCGCGGGAGCGCGACCCGGCTGCGCTCCGGCCGCCTCAAGGTGCCTCACGTGGGCTGGGACCAGATCCACCTCACGCCGCACGGCCAGGCCTGCCCGCTTTTCCGCGGCGTGCCCGAGGGAGCGAACGTTTACTTCACGCACAGCTACGCGCTCGATGAGGACGTGGACGATGCCATGGTGGCCACGCGCACCCACTACGTGCGCAGCTTCGCCTCCTCGGTGTGGGAGGGCAACGTCTACGGCGTCCAGTTCCACCCCGAGAAGAGCTCGGCCACGGGCCTTCGGATTCTTACCAACTACGTCGACATCGTGAGGGGTGGGGCAAGGTGATCCTCTTTCCCGCGATCGACCTGGTGGGCGGCAAGGTCGTGCGCCTGCAGCGCGGGGACCGCTCGCGGATGGACGTCTACTCCGACGACCCCGCCGCCGTGGCGCGCGACTTCACCGCGCGAGGCGCCGAGTGGATCCACGTGGTCGACCTCTCCGCGACGTTCGAGGAGGACGAGGACGCCCGCGCGGCCAACGCGGCCGCGATCCGCGCGATCTGCGAGGTCCCGGGCATCAAGGTCGATTGCGGCGGGGGCGTGCGCTCCATCGAGGCGGTCGAGCGCCTGGCGGACCTCGGCGTGCGGCGCATCGCCATCGGCACGGCGCTCGTGCGCGACCCGGCCTTCGCCGAGCGGGCAGCCGCCGAGTACGGCGACCGAGTCGTGGCCGACGTCGCCGCGAAGGACGGCGTCGTCAAGGTCAACGGCTGGCGCGAGGGCGCGGGCCTCACGGTCGACGAGCTCTTGCCACGCCTCGCGGGCCTCGGTTACGGGCACCTTGTGTTCACCGACATCAACCGCGACGGTATGCAGACGGGCATCGACG
>NZ_DAWEMK010000116.1:0-2362 GCF_052362415.1 Paratractidigestivibacter sp.
ACGGCTCGGGCGACATCTTCCTCGGCTTCACGACGGGTCTTTCGATGGGTGCGGAAGGCAGCGCGTTGCCCACCTGCGAGCGCGTGCCGGAAGAGTCGCTCGATGCGCTCTTCCGTGCCTGCGCGGAGGCGACCGAGGAAGCAGTGCTCGACTCGCTCGTCTCGGCTGAAGCGACGGCCGGGCTCGACGGCACCGTCTACCACAGCCTCACGGAGTTCATCTGATCGCCGCAGCTACATGATCGAGGCAAGCGTCGGAAGCAGCCAAATCAGAAAGATAAGAAGACCGAACGCGGCCACCGTCGCGCCCACAGCCGCAAGGCAGCCCCCGAACGTGACCGGCTGCTCCTTGCCGCGCGGGCGCGTGGCCTCGTCGAGGTACGCGAGCGTCCAGAAGTTCGGCTTGAACCAGCTGCCCTTCTTTCCGTTTTTGCTCATGCAGGAAACCTCCCGGCCATCCGCGCTTCGTCAAGCAAATGATAACGCCCCGCGGCGCCGAGGGAGAATTCCCAGGGAGCCGCGGGGCATATCCGTTTTACAGCGCAAACCCTAGATCGCGACGATGTTGACCAGGCGACCCTTGATGACGATGACCTTCTTGATCTCCTTGCCCTCAAGCTGGTCGGCGACGGCAGCCTTTGCGGCCTCGGCGCACTCGTCGTCGGAGGCGTCGGCGGCGACGGTCACATGACCGCGGACCTTGCCCTTGATCTGGACGGCGATCTCGACCTCATCTGCCTTGGCGAGCTCGGGATCGAACTCGGGCCACGGCTCGTTGTAGACGGAGCCATCGAGGTGCAGGGCCTCGTGGTAGAGCTCCTCGGCCCAGTGCGGGATGATCGGGGCGAGCATGGCGACGATGTCGCGGGCGACGAGGTAGTCGAGCTCGGCGACGCGCTCGGCGGCCGGGGTCTCGACCACGTACTTGCTCGCGGCGTTGACGATCTCCATGGCAGCGCTGATGGCCGTGTTGAACTGCCCGCGGTCGAAGTCGGAGGTGCTGCGGTCGCCGAGGCCGTTCAGGGTGCGGAACAGCTCGCCCGCGTGGCCCTTGAGCGCCTTGTGGTCGAACTCGCCCGCATGCCCGTTCTCGGCAAGCTGCCACACGACGTTCCAGGCACGCTTGATGAAGCGGTTCGCGCCGGCGACGGCCTTGGGGTCCCAGTCGAAGTCCTTCTCGGGCGGCGCGATGAAGAGAATCGCGAGGCGCATGGTGTCGGCGCCGTAGGGCCCGATCACGCTCGAGGGAGGAACGACGTTGCCCTTGGACTTGGACATGACGTCGCCGTTCTCGTCCTTGACCATGCCCTGGCAAAGCAGGTTGGTGAAGGGCTCGTCGACGTCGATCATGCCGAGGTCGCGCAGGACCTTGGTCCAGAAGCGGCTGTAGAGCAGGTGCAGGATGGCGTGCTCGATGCCGCCGATGTAGTTGTCGACGGGCATCCAGCGGTCCACGGCCGCCTTCGAGAAGGGCAGCTCCTCGTTGTGGGGGTCGGTGTAGCGCAGGTAGTACCAAGAAGAGCACGTGAAGGTGTCCATGGTGTCGGTGATGCGCTTGGCAGGCTTGCCGCACTTGGGGCAGGTGGTCTCGTAGAACGGCGCGTACTCGGCGAGGGTCTCGCCGGCGCCGAGGTCGAGGTTCTCGGGCAGGGTGACGGGCAGCTGGTCGTAGGGCACCGGCACGTCGCCGCAGCAGTCGCAGTGGATCATCGGGATGGGGTTGCCCCAGTAGCGCTGACGGCTGATGAGCCAGTCGCGCAGGCGGAACTGGACCTTCTCGCGGCCGATGCCGCGCTCACCGAGCCACTTGATGATGGCGTCGACGGCCTCGGAGTGCTTGCCGCCCTTCAGGCCGGTGAACTCGCCGGACTGGACGAGGTAGCCCTCGGCGACCATGGCGTGGTCCCAGTCGACGGAGGTGACGCGCAGCTCGCGCTCGTCCTTGAGCTCCTCGTAGAGCGGGTCGTCCTTCTCGCAGATGATCGGGGCGATCTCGAGGCCGTACTTCTTTGCGAAGTCGAAGTCGCGCTGGTCGCCGCAGGGGACGCCCATGACGGCGCCGGTGCCGTAGTCCATGAGGACGTAGTCGGCGACCCAGATCGGGGCCGGGCGGCCGTTGATCGGGTTGATGACGTAGCGGCCGGTGAAGACGCCGTGCTTCTCGCGCTCGGAGCCCTGGCGGTCGACGGAGCTGACCTTCTCGGTCGCGGCCTTGAGCTCCTTGAAGGCGGCCTCGTACTCGGTGCCGGAGACGAGCTCGGCGGCAAGGGGGCTCTCGGGCGGGAGCAGGAAGAAGCTCACGCCAAAGAGGGTGTCCGCGCGAGTGGTGAAGACGGTGATCTTGCGGTCGGTGGGCGTCACGC